>NZ_KE386495.1:326553-616420 GCF_000427425.1 Caldanaerobius polysaccharolyticus DSM 13641
TGCCGGTCTCAACTATATCTTCAACAATTTCTTTGAGTGTTTCTAATTTCGCCTTTGAAACTTGTTTTTGTATTCCATCATCTGTGTTGACATAGCCTCCGGTTATTTGCTGTAATCTCAGAAGTCTTGTTAACACATTTCTAACTGTGATCTCGCCATTTTCAAGCTCTGTATAGCTATCCTTCTTGATTTCTTCATAGATGCGCTTTGCTTTTGGCTCTAATTCACAGTATCTAAATTCATCTACTTGCTCCGGCAGATCCAATGCTTCTTCTTTTGTTACTCTGAATGCTATTGAGTGTGCTTTTTGTATGAGTTCATCCAAGCGGTTATATCCTATTACCTGATGTCCTCCGTAACCGCCCATAATGGCATATCTTGCTCTAAATGCGTAATAGCTTGTCCCAAATATCGAGTCGTCGAGGAATTTGTACTGCGAGAAAAAGTCCAAAGGCGTGTTTTGGACCGGGGTACCCGAAAGGATGAGTTTGTATTTTGCAACCTTCCCTAGCTTGTGCATTGCTTTTGATTGCTGGGCAGTTGGATTTTTGATGCGTTGGCTTTCATCTGCGATGACCATATCTGGCTTCCAAGCGAGAAGTGCATCTATCATGCGCCATGTAGCCTCATAGTTTATTACTGCAATCCAGAGGCCCTCAGATTTAAAACTGTCGAGTATTTCTATGCGTTTTTCAATGGGTCCCTCAAGCACTTTGATTTCATATGGTATCGCCGCCGCTTCAAATTCTTTGGGCCACACTGGACAAACTGAGGTAGGTGCGACGATAAGAAGTTTTTTAACCTTATTATTTAAATATGCTCTTGCTGCTACTGCTACGGCTATAAGTGATTTGCTCAACCGCAGCCCATTTCGGCAAGGATTGCACATCCGCCGCCGTTACGAGCTGTCATATTACATCACCAGCCTTTCGTTTTTCCCATGGTTTGTCATGCTCAGCATGCCATTTTGCATGTGCCGCTTGATTAGGGAAAATCATTAAATTTTCGAGCCTATTATCTAATTTATTACCATTGATATGATGGACTACTTCTTCTGGTAATAGCTTTCTCCCTAGCTTCTTTTCTGCTGCTACTCTGTGTTCGTGTCTGCCAAAATATTTTCTATAAGTTTTACCTTGACCAGTGCCTAAAAGAACATCCCTTTTTACTTTCCGTTTTTCGTATGTCCATCCTTCACTTCTGTTCATAGGATTATATTTCCTGTTATATTCAGTTAAATGAGGTGCTTTGTGTCCTTTGCTATGTCCTTTAACGTTTATATTTTCCTTGGTCCATTGTCCAAACCATTTTAAGCAATGCTCCTTGCAGCAGAAATTACGTTCTCTTTTTTGGCTTGGAGTAACCTCAATTTCTTTGTTGCACCAAGCACAGGTTGTTTTTATCCTTTTTTTCATAAATAAATTGTGATGTTCTTTACAACAAAAATGGTTTTTGCTGTTTTTGATTCGTGAGGGAGTTTTGTTAATTTCCTCCCCACAGTATGAACATTTAACAATCATCGTTAAACACCCCTAAAATTAACCCTGCTAAGTTATAAGCTTTGATTTGGTGCTGAAAGGGTTTGAGTTTAATAGGCATTGGCTCAATAGGCTTAACTTCTTCTGCGAATTTTATATTTGTTGTTTTTTCTCGCAGTCGTTTTAATTCCTCGTATTTATTTTTGATGCTAATATCGACGTTCCCCGGAATATATTTGAGATGGTCTATTGCTTCGAGTGTTGCTGGCAATATCCAGACTTTTTTCTTAGGATCCCATCGCCTACCCGGAATGGCTTTAATTGCTTCCTTGACATCAAAACAATTTACAACTTCTATGTGGTCATTAACGAGCATAGCCTTCATTCTCTCACCCTCATGCTATGCTATACTCTTTTTCTTTGCGTAATCATTCGCCAATGATGTAAGATATTCACGCAACTTTATGATTTCAGCATCAATACGTTGCGCCTCGTGTAACTTCTTTTCGTATATCTTCTTTGCCTCCTCAACTTCATGCCATGCCACTTTTTGTTCTATTTGAAGGTTAAATATCTCTTGGAGCGCTGACGCCATTTCAAACTCGATGTTTTCTCTTGATAAAACCTCTGTTGTTGTTATCAGTGAATCAACATACCTTTTGAATCCTTGCATGTCGCCCTTGAATTCTGCTATCTTGAACATTCTTTTGTTCCCCTTTCCTTTAACAAATCGCCTATACAAACCCACAAATGATTCTCTTTGTCGTATATTTCCTTTGCCTTCTTTACGTATTGTAGGAACAAATCCCAATCACCATTGAAATACCGGATAATACTTCTGAAGCAATATGCCTGCACCTGTGGACTCATATCACTTTTGCCTCCTTCAGCTTTTTATACAGAAACTCCGCAATCGGGCGATAATATTCGTCTTCATCTACTTCCGACACATCTACTACTTCTTCCTCCAGCTTTTCCCCTGTTTCTCTATCAAACGTTACCTTCACTGTTGCCACCCGCATTTGTAAGGCCCCCTTTCTATTGTCCTTACCTACCGTTCTTGTTTTTCCCCTCTCTCCAAGTGGTAAAATATTCTTGGAGAGGAGGTGATATTGTGGATCTAACCGAATACTGCGAACTTAAACACATATGTCCGCCTGATCATACCAATGATTCTATAAATATCACCATTAATGAAGTAAATAAGCTTTTAGAAAATGGATGGGTACTTATAGAAACATTTAAAACCTGTTATGATGAGAAATTTACCAATATACAAAAAGTACATTTCATACTTGGATATCCTACCCAGCGAAGAGCTTTAGAAAAAATATCGGGCGAATCTTATGATGAACTTATGAAAGAAGCATTGTCTGATTTTAAATGACCTAGAATAAAATTTGTACCATCGGGGCTGGGTATTGCTAGCAACAGTATCCAGTCCTCTTTTATAAATGTGTTTAATTCGTCGATGTCTTGTACTAGCTTTACTTTGTCAACTTTCTCTATAAGCCTCATTCTTCCATCTCGCCTCCTTCATGCGGATTCTTGGTTTCTTCCCTCATACATGGTAAAATCTTCTTAAAAGGAGGTAGTGATAATGCTTGACAAAAACTCTAAAAGAATTTTGAATATGCTTAACCATGTAGCAGACAAATACGGGATAGTGGATGACCACAAACTAATTTCTAACAACATGCCTAAAGGTTATAATCAAATTAAATTAATATCTACTCTCGAATGCTTAAAAGATTTAGGCTACCTAGATTTTAGCTATAATATCGAACAAGAAGTTACTTTCTTAAAATTACTTCATAAAGGATTAAATTACAGAAATATCGAATGGATTGAAATTAAAACATTTATCATTAGAAGTATCATTGTCCCTATAATTGTATCTTTGTCTACTACTTTGCTTGTTGAGTGGTTATTTTAAAATCTCCCAAGCAACTTAAGCATTATTAGGGTGGTTATTATACTAACTACTATAGGCGCTATATAATCACTCAATATTTTTTTATCTATCTTTCTGATATCCTTATCCTTCATCTTTCTCACCTCCTATGCGGATTGTTCAGATTGCTTTTCATTGTGACTATTTGACACATCGATAGGTAAAAAAATATCTTCGATGCTTTTATTTAACACAGCTGCAATTTTAGCAGCCAATTCTAAAGAAGGATTTCTTTTGCCAAGCTCAATATTTACATAAGAAGCTCTATGAATACCAACAATCTGTGCCAATTCTTTTGGAGTTAACCCTGCTTGTATTCTTGCTTCTTTTAATTTTTTTCTTAAAGTATACTGTCTCATATTTTTACACCTCTCTTGCGCCGTTCTGACACTTATAATTATAATGCGTCATTTCGACGCTGTCAAGTATTTTTTTATAAAATTTTTACTTATATGAGTCATATCGTCGCTAATGTTGCGTATTGACGCAATATTGGTTATTATATTCATGGAGGTGTTTCTTATGGACACATTAGGAAAAAGAATAAAAGAATTAAGAACAGAACTTGGTTTGACTCAAGAAGAACTAGCAAAAAAAATAGGCGTTACGAGAGCCGCTTTATCATCTTGGGAAATAAATAGAAGAGATCCCGATACTACAACTTTACAAAAATTATCTGAAATATTTAATGTAAGCGTTGATTACATTCTCGGAAAAACTGATATACGTACCAGGGCTGATGAAATTACAGATGCAGTCAAAGACGATCCAGAACTTTTGGCATTTTGGAATGAACTCAAAGAGCGCCCAGACCTTCAATTACTTTTTAAGCAAACCAGAAAGTTATCTCCAAAGACCATAAGGCAAGTAATTCGCATAATTAAAGCCATAGAGGACGAAGAATCCGCAACTATGTAAAAAGGGGGAACTTCGATATGGCTATTGAAATTTTAGACAAGCCTCTTATGCAAGCATTGATGAATGAAGATATACCTTTCCATGAATTGATGGCGGCATATGATATACGGGTATCTATCGCAAATTTAGATACAGATGTTTACGGTTTTACATATGTTAGCAGATTCGGGAATTACCATTTAATCTTAAACGGCAACATTGGATACAAGACACAATGTAAGGTATTTATCCACGAACTGAAGCACATACTGAACGATATCCCCAAGCAAAGCTACTACATAGGTTTAGATATGCAATACGAATACATAGAAATGGAAGCAGATAAAGTTGCAGAGGAAATTATAAATATTGTGTATAAGACCGTTTAAATTAAACCACTTAGGGAGGGTAGGGTAATGAAAGCAGTGGCATATTGTAGATATTCGAGTGACAATCAAAGAGAAGAAAGTATTGAAGCACAAATTCGTGCTATTAAGGAATATGCTGATAGGAATAATATAGAAATCATAAAAATATACGCAGATGAAGCAAAAACAGCAACCACAGACGACAGACCGCAATTTTTACAAATGGTCAAGGATAGCGAATTGGGTTTATTCCAAGCTGTTATTGTACATAAATTGGACCGCTTTGCTCGTAACCGATATGATAGCGCATTTTATAAACGCCAACTTAAAAAGAATGGCGTAAAGCTCATATCTGTGCTTGAACCGCTTGACGATTCGCCAGAATCTATTATACTCGAGTCAGTTCTCGAAGGCATGGCTGAATACTACTCAAAAAACCTTGCAAGGGAGGTTATGAAAGGTTTGAAGGAAAATGCATATAAAGCACGATTTAATGGAGGTATCCCTCCTTTAGGATACGATATAAAAGACGGCCATTACGTTATTAATGAAAAGGAAGCCGAAGCCGTCAGGCTTATATTTCAAATGTATAGAGATGATTATGGTTATCGGCATATCATAGATGAGTTGAATTTGCGTGGCTACAAAACCAAAAAAGGCGGGAATTTTTCAAAAAATACCTTAAATGCTATACTCAAGAACCAAAAGTATATTGGCACCTATATATTTAACAAGGGTACAAAAAATAATCATAACATAACCAAAGACGATGTAATCATCATCGAAAATGCGATCCCGGCTATAATAGACAAAAAAACTTTTGAGGAGGTGCAACAAAAAATGAAAAACACTAAAAAGACACAAGGGACTCACAACGCAAAAACTGTGTATTTACTGACTGGCTTGGTATATTGCGGCGAATGCGGTGCTGCTATGACTGGAAATCTGGGAAGGTCTAAATATAGATACTATCGTTGTAATGTCAAAGACCGGTCTAAACAGTGCAGTAATAAAGACATAAGTAAGGATAAACTGGAAGCATACATATTAGATCAGCTACAAAAAAAGATATTCAATGATGACGTGTTGCCTGTACTGGCAAAGAAGCTGAATAATGAGAACAAAAATATTGTGGCTGAAAGAGAGGATGAACGCAAAATACTTGCCAGAAGGTATGAAGAAATTATAAAAAGCATTAACGCTATAGTGGATACTATTGCAGCTGGCCATTTTCATCCAAGCCTTGACGCAAAATTGACCGAACTTGAAAATCAAAAAAGCGAAATTGAAATAAGAATAAAAGAACTTGATATGAAACCAGATATAAGCATAATAACGGAAGAAATGATAAGAGAGTACCTGAACAAGGATAAAGGGGTGTTCGTAGCGGGTGACCTCCGAAAAATAAAACAGATTTTGTCTACATACATAAATAAAATAACGGTCTTTAAAGACCGTGTTGAAGCCAAATTTAAAATTGCAGTAGATAATACAGTTTGTGAATGGTCAATAGCGGCGAGTGGAGTCGAACCACCGACACTGCGGGTATGAACCGCATGCTCTAGCCAGCTGAGCTACGCCGCCTTGTTCTTTAATTATTCCTCTTTTAATTGCGGGGGTAGGATTTGAACCTACGACCTTCGGGTTATGAGCCCGACGAGCTACCTGACTGCTCCACCCCGCGGTGTTTTATCTCCTTCATGCCGGAGACCGGAATCGAACCGGTACGAGTCTTTTAGGACCCGCAGGATTTTAAGTCCTGTGCGTCTGCCAGTTCCGCCACTCCGGCAAACCTCAACGACGATATATATTATATATCCTTCTACATACTTTGTCAAGACATATTTTCAACTATTAGACCTTCTAGGTTATCCCATTCGCTAACTATAAGCTGGCTCAATCCCAACAGCTCCATCACTTTGAATAGTATTGCAGTACCTGCCACGATTATATCTGCCCTCTTAGCATATAACCCCTTTATATGCCTTCTCTCTTCTTCCTTCATCTTCAACAGCAAATCGAGTATACTACATACTTTATCATATGTCAAGGTATAACCGTGAATTTTCTGGGGATCATAAACCTCCAGTTTCTGGTCTACTGCTGCCAGTGACGTCACAGTGCCACCTACTCCTACAGCCATAACTCCTTTGACGTCAATCAATTCTTTTAAAGACGACGACAGAGGGCAAAGGTTGGACTCGATGTCTTGAAATAAATCTTTTACGTCTTCTCTTTTCGCAGCGGAAACCACGCCATATCGCTCAGTCAACCTTACAGCCCCTATATTGACGCTGTGCCTGTATTTTATCTGTCCGCTTTTTCCCCAGGTAAACTCCGTGCTACCGCCGCCAATATCAACAATCAAAAGGGATACTCCGGCTTTTTCTACTTTTACGCCAGCTTGCACTCCTTTATAAGCCAGCTCAGCTTCCCTTTCTCCTGATATCACCTCAACTTCAATACCTGCTTTGTCCCACATTTCCTGAAATAGCACATCTCTATTTGCTGCGTCCCTTACAGCACTGGTTGCTATAGCTATTATTTTATCGCAACCATAAGACATGGCTATTTTTTTAAAATCCACCACAGCATCAACAGTCCTGCGTATGGCATCTATATTTAAGGTACCGGTGTGATCCACACCAGTACCCAATCTCGTCGTATTTATGCCTTTATATATCCTAATCAATCCGTTTTTGCCATTATCTGCTATTAGCAGCCTCACAGAATTGGTCCCTATATCAATACAACCAAACCTCATCTGCCACCTCTATATAAACAAACATCATTATCTTTCTACCATTTTATTAAATCTACCTCTATATCCTCCGCCAGATCTCCTCCTGGAATCCTGGTTTTTCTTGAGCTGCTGTTGCCGCTCATCGCTATCCCTTAAAAACTTGGCTAACCTGTCTTCAAAGGACATATTGCTCGACCTGTCGCGATTCCATTCTATTTCCTGTGGTCTGGACGATTTTTTTAATTCTGCGTTTGCTTTTTTAATCGACAAGCTTATTTTGCCATCAGGACCGATAGATAGAATTTTGACCTTAACCTTATCCTTTTCTTTTAAATAATCTCTAACGTCTTTTACGTATCTATCTGCGACTTCTGATATGTGTACCAGCCCTGTTTTGCCTTCTGGTAACTGGACAAATGCTCCGAAGCTTGTTATGTTAAGCACCGTCCCGTCAACCACTTTGCCTACTTCAATTGGCATAAATAAAAGATTCCTCCTTTATAGATTTATATTATTAATATTATAATACAAACTGTAAATTATAACAAGATGCTCACTTATTGTTTATGTCTATATACACGGTCTGCCCTTTTTTAACAAGGCCCAGTTCATCGCTGGCTATCTTTTTTATAAAATCTATCGTTTTTGAATACCTTATCTCCTTTTGAAGCCTCTTATTTTCTTTTTTTGCCATTTCGATCTTGTTGTACATATCCTGATGCTCTCGGTTAAGCCTATTTATAGTGATCTGTTGTTGAACAAAAGTGATCAATGTATAGGCTATGACACCATAAATCACCAGTTTGCCCTTATTCCACTTCACCTGAAACAACCCTCTCTATACCGAAATCTTTTTTAATAGAGATATTCGACAATCAGGCTTAAAACCCTCTATTTTTTTCTGAAATTTAACAAATTTTTAACCCAGATTATCCCACCTACTGCCCCATTGTACGCTGACATAAAAGGATATGACACAATCCTAAAAAAAACCATCGCACCGCGCTTTAAAGCCCTAAGCATCTTAACGGAAATTCTTAAAAAGATATAGCTAAAAAGCCTCATGTAAATATAAAAACCGGTTATAAAGCCCAGAAAAGTGTAAAACCTGAGCTCAGCGTAATTGGCGAGAAATATCACCGAAAACACAAACAGCGAACAGATCACCCAGAAAAGGGCATCTTCTATGTACGTCGCCCTTTTTTTAGGCTTAAACACCCTTCGGAATACCCTGTAGATGTCGTAAAAAAGGCCTAAAAAAATGCCGCCATACATGCATATTAAAAAAACCAATATCTGATTCGCTATGCTTCCTTCCATAATACCACTCCAACACCTTCATCTAATAGAAAAACCCCCTTTTAAAAACAAGGAGGTAAGGTGTTACCTAAACATTTTGCTCAATAAACCTCTGCTCTGGCCTTTAATATTCTCTTTATTGGTATAATTTAGGCTTATTATGGTGCCTTCAATCACAAGCTCCCCTTCGTCCAGGTTTAGCTTGTTTATATGCAAATCCTTGCCTTTTATAGCTAATCCTCCCAGGTTTGTAGAGAGGTTGACGCTGTCGTCGTTAAAGCTCATAACTTCCACAACCCCGCTTATTTTAGCTTTCTGGCGTCCTTCTATGAATACATTGTGAGGCGCATCCATGCCTAATCACCTTCTTACCCTGTCTAGTATAATATATGCAGGGCGGAAGAAGTTATGACTCTACAACATCTTATACATCTCACCAGCATTTTCTTTTAGCACATGCTCCTGTACCTGGGTTACCATTACTTTAACCGTCCTGGTGCCCAGTTGCAATTCAATCACATCTCCCACTTGCACATCCGTTCCGGCCTTCGCTACTTTTCCATTTACCAAAACGCGCCCTTCATCGCAGGCCTCTTTTGCCACTGTCCTGCGCTTTATCAACCTCGAAACCTTAAGGTATTTATCTAACCTCATACGCCACCACCGCATCCCATAAATCTAATAAAAAAATCAGGTCGCGCGACCCGATTTTTATTTAACTCTTTCTTTGAGCAATTTACCAGCTTTAAACACGGGAGCCTTTGAAGCAGGTATCATAATCTCCTCTTTTGTCTGGGGATTTATACCCTTGCGCTCAGCTCTTTCTCTGACCTCAAAGGTCCCAAAGCCCACCAGCTGTATTTTGTCTCCCTTTTCCAGGGCTTCAATAACCGTCTCTATAAAAGCATCCAATGCTTTCTCAGCGTCTTTTTTAGTAAGCTCGCTTTTTTCTGCAATGCTTGAAACTACATCTGCCTTATTCACCTTAAAACCTCCCTATTTCGTATTTTATAAATAGTTTCTTGCATTAATATATTCTGCAAAAAATCGCAAAATCCTGCTTTTTAAAGCTATTTTTGATCATCCTCTTGCAAATTATGCGATTTTGCTTCGTTCCATAGAGCATCCATCTCCGATAAACTCATGTCCTGTACAGATTTTCCCTTCTCTGCCGCTTTCTTTTCTATATAGCTAAACCTGCTTATAAACTTTTCTATAGTGCCAGTGAGAGCCTGTTCTGGTTCTACTTTTAAAAACCTAGACACATTTACACACGCAAACAGCACATCGCCCATTTCTTCTACAATTTTTTCCCTGTCTCCTGATTTATATACCTCCTTTAACTCGTTTATCTCCTCATAGAGCTTGTCCATCGCATCTTCTACCTTATCCCAATCAAAACCTACTTTAGCCGCCTTGTGTTGCACTTTATAGCTTCTCATAAGCGCCGGCAGCTCCTTAGGTATATCTTTCAATATCTGAGTAGTTGAAGTATACCCTTTTTCCCCTTTTTTTATTTCATCCCAATTGCTTAAAACTTCATCGGTACCGCTGACTTTCACGCCAGAAAAGATGTGGGGATGTCTCAGGATCATTTTGCTGCATACGCCATTTATAACATCGCCGATGTCAAATAACCCCTCTTCTTCAGCTATCCTAGAATGAAAGACCACCTGAAACAATACGTCTCCCAGCTCCTCCTGAAGCTTACCAGGGTCTTTTTTGTTGATAGCTTCTATAACCTCATAGCATTCTTCAATGAGGTATTGTTTTAAACTCTCATGGGTCTGTTCCCTGTCCCATGGACACCCGCCTTCACCCCTTAACCTCTCCATTATACCCACAAGGTCTCTAAAATCATAGGGCGATGAAGAAGCAGGAGGTATGTAAATGCACGTCAGGTGATCAATGTCTTTTTGCATATCCAGTTGGAACAATTTAATTCTCCTTACCGACTCCTGTTTAGGTATCCCCGCCGACCTGACGAACATGATGTCCTGTTCAGGATCATACACCTTCATAAGTTTTAATTTGATGTCTGAAGCCACCAACGCATCGTACACCTGTGTTATTATATTACCGCAAGAGCGGTCAGGCATCTGCGACCCCAAAGAGAGACCATCGATAATCTTCAAGCCGTTTACAGGATCGTACTTTACAGCTGTAATAACAGCATCTATAAAGCTAACAGCAGAATGTATACATACGTTTATACCTTTTTTCTGTGCTAAATTCATCAAGTGCTCTACAGATTTCTCAGCTATAAGGGGATGCCCTGGAACAGCGTAAGCCACTTTTTTACCACTCAGTACCTTCTCTATGAGAAAATCAGCAATTTTTATGTACACTTGCTCAAAGGAATCACTGCTGTCGTACAAAAAATCGAAGGTCTCGTACTTAAACCCGTTTTTGTCCAACCACTCCGCAGAAGGGTGCCTTTTAGTCCTCAAGTAAATTTCGTCCGACCACTTCAAAACCTCTTCCGTTTGCTTCGTAATAAAACTTTCGTTTCCAGGGCCCAACCCTACTACATTAATCTCCATACGACATCACCGCTTATTATTTTACTACCATTTACTTTTAAAGACAACAAAAAAGACCTGGAGAAGACCAGATCAATCGTAATCCCTAAACAAAGGAGGCGGGGTAGGCTTAAGCGGTACCGCTATCTGTCCTGTCAGCGCGTCAATGTGCATCAACCAGTACCCATCTGCGTCGTACTCCATCCGCTGGCCTTTTGCAGGTCTCCAGCAGACAAACCCCGTAAGGCCTCCATAAGGTTGATCAAAGGCGTTAAATTTGCCCGGCATAGCGTAAACTATGTATTTTACTTTATTGTCTTGGAAAGCTAATCCCATCAAGTAGTGATCCTTATCAAAAGCGTAGCCATTTTCCACCTTCCACCATCTATAACCATCCAAACTCTCTTCGAAGGGCTGTACCTCCTGTAAATGGGATATTATATTGCTTATGTACTCTTTTAAACTTCGTATATACTGGCTTTCCTCAGGAGCTCCAGTATCCTTTAATTCCAGAGACTCCGCTATATTTTTAGCCTCTCCTGTATCAGCGTGATGATCTCCTTCGCCCTTTTCTTTTTCGTCTTTATCGCTTTCTTGCGCCTCATCTTCCTCAGCCTTTTCCTCTATCGTCTTTTCTTCTATCTCCTTTTCCTCTAAAGTTTCTTCTTCCATAGTCTCTTTTTCTACGGTTTCCTCTGCCTCTTGTGTATCTTCTAAAGGCTTTGGCGGTGAATCCTCTACCTCCGGATTTTCTTGTTCTGGCTGTGAAAGCTCTGATTCCTCAGTGGCAATCATTTCTTTCCAGTTCCTGTAGCTATCGTCCATGATGCCCACCAGCGGCGTTATCAATCCACCGCCCAGTCTATCCACCGCAATGGCACACACCTTTAAGTCGTTCAGCCCAATCCCTTTTCCTTCAATGTCATCGGGATCAAAAATCCACTGAGAAATGCACCTGCCCATATCGTCCACTTTTAAATCGCCCATATCGATCACAGAAGGAATATTATCTTTAAAGCCCACAAGCATTCCTCTATATGAAAAATCCACCGGCTGTCTCAGGCCTGTCACGTATATGGTAACCCTACCCCTATTGCCAAACCTCTCAAACTTAAAAAAACCGTCAGCTTCTCCCCCGTCTACACAATACGCCCTATCATCCGGCTTTAAAACCACAAAAAATCTCTTAAAAAGCATACCTGCTCCCTCCTCACAATATAAGGTATGCTGGTCCTTGCTAAATATATATGGCATACCTTATACTTTTAGAACAGGAGCTGTTCAAGCTTGTTAGACAGACAGGCAAACTGATACAGGCTGAGGGTTTCTGCTCTTGCCCCTGGATCTATACCGCACTCCACAATAACCTTTCGCAATACATTTTTGTCGCCTGCGATATTTCCGTACAAGGCGTTTAATAGCGTCTTTCTCCTGCTGGAAAAAGCGGCTCTGACCACCTTAAAAAAATTCTCTTCATTTACATCCACAAGGGGCTTTTCTCTCATGCGCATTCTCACCACCACAGAGTCCACCGCTGGTTGGGGCTTAAAGCATTCCCTGGGAACCTCCAGTACCAACTCGGGAATGGCGTTGTATTGAACAGCGATGGAAAGCGCGCCATAATCTTTACTTCCCGGCACCGCTACGATTCTCCTGCCTACTTCTTTTTGGACCATGACTACTACCTTGTCGATTTTAGCCCGAAATTCCATTAGGCGCATGATTATAGGCGTGGTGATATAGTAAGGTAGATTGGCTACCACCGCAAACTGCCCTTCAAAAAAATCATCTAGATTGACATTCATTATGTTTCCCCAAACCAACACCACATTTTCCCTTTGTTCCATCCGCTCTTTTAATCGGTTGTACAATCGACGGTCTAATTCTACAGCTACCAACCTTTTTGCAACGTCAGCAAGCTTAAAAGTGAGAGCACCAGTTCCCGGTCCAATCTCCAGGACATCCCGACCTTTTACATCAGCTTCTCTCACAATAGCGTTAGCGATAGCATCATCTATGAGAAAGTTTTGTCCTAATCTCTTTTGTGGCTTTATTTTCGCCATAGCGCACCTCTCAATTAATGTGGTCCAATGCCTTCATAAATTCTTCTCTTGATATGTCGTACATATTTAACCTCTTTAAAAATTGGCTGGCGTTGGCATAACCTATGCCCAAAATGCATCCGACCTTTGCCCGCCTCACAGCAGCACAATGATTACCTACAAGCCCTGCGTCTATCATATCTTCCATTGTAAATACTTCCTTCCTATCTACCCTCCGAACCCTCGCTCTTTCTAGCGCCTTAATAATGCTCTCAGGTGAGGCATTTTCTACCCCTATGTCGCCATTTAAAGTCGCTTCGTCTCTGGGTATAAAGGCATGTCTTACGCCTTTTACCAGCGACGATATCTTTTTCCTGATCATCTCGCCGGCGTGATCGGGGTCTGTCAATACGATTACCCCTCTTTTTTTTTGAGCTGTCCGTATCAGCTGAATTGTCTCTTTACTCAGCCTGAAGCCTCCGGTAACAATAACATCTGTATCCACTGCTCTTTTAACAGCGCTTAAATCATCTCTTCCCTCTACTACAATCACTTCTTTTAACATGTCAACCGCCTCCAGAAGCCATTATTTCAGGATATACACCTTTACCAGCCGGCGACCATAGCGTTGTGCCTTTTCAGGCTCAGTAAAATATAGGTCTATTTTATTACCTACTATAGCGCTCCCTGTGTCGGCAGCTAACGCATAGCCATATCCTTCGACGTACAACCTGGTCCCCAAAGGTATAACAGAAGGATCTACCGCCGCAACCCCAGGCCTTGCCTTTATCCCTAAAGCCGTTATACCATAGCCTCTATCTCCTGGGGATTTACCTGTATCGCTATAACTGCAACTGTACGCTGTAGCTTCCATGGTCATAACCCTTGAGTACCTAATCGTCTCACCTCTGGAAGTTGTAATCATCCCTATAGTGCCCACAGCTATCACTTTGCTTATGGGAGCTTTAATCACTTTTTCTTCCAGCAAAGTACGAGCTATTTCTTTACCGTCCTTCAATATCACCTTGTACTTTAATTGTTTTTTGCCCTGTTGCCCTTCCTGAATAACCTTTGATTTACCTACTTCCAACCTAGTCGTATAACTCTTTTTCACATCAAAAGGAACATCTTTTACCTCAGTAACAATGCGTTCATCAACCCTGTATATCCTTATGGTTTCACCTGATTTAACGATTTCCCATAAAGAGGGTTTGACTTCATCCTTATTCCCAATCTTTATCCCAGCCTGTTTTATTATGTCTGCCACAAATTTTTTATCAGTTGATGTCTTTATTTTTTTGTTACCAATCTGTATGTTTACCCACTTAAGCTGTAAGTCAGGGTTGCCAAAAAGCCTTTGATTTATCCTGGCCAGCTGATTTCGGGGGATATTATATACAACAGCATTTTTAAACAATAGCTTTTTCCATCCGCTATTTTCCCTGACACGCGCTCTAAATAAAAAAGGCATCCAAACCAATGCAATAGCTATAGCAGTTACAAAGAGGTACCACCTCTTTTTCACTACCACCTCATCCCCTCCTTTCATTGCCCTATATTTTAACCTAAAAAAAAATTTGTGTCAAATTGTGTATCATTTAAAAATATGCTATTATAATATTATGCGATAATTATACCAAAATATACGCTGATTGTAAAAAATAGAGAGGTTACCCTCTCTGTTTTTAATACTATCTTAATAATTTGAATAAATCCCATGGTACGTATGCATGTGCCTCATGCACATATCGATGTGCAACATCAAAAGTGCAACAATATACCTCATCTCTATCAGCTCCTCATCCATCGGATGGGCTGGCATACCTGAATAAGGCATACCTGGCATCCAAGGCCAAGGCATCATGCCAGGCATATACCATGGCCCCATATCAGGACAAGGCATCGTTCCCGGCATTGTACCATGGTAAGGATAGTAAGGATACAACCCGGGGTCATACCAGTTTTTAGGCGCATTGCCACTGGACATATTCGCCAAAGGGTCTTTCTCTATATTATCCATTTATATACCTCCCCATGAAAATCGCTTACTACAATATATGTTATAAAAAACCCATATGTGATGCTTACAGCCCCAATAAGCCATGAAGAGGTGTATAATAAAGTATAACGCCCAATAGCCCACATATCAGCGTAAGCAAAATAGGGTCAAAATCTCTGTACGTCAGCACAAAAGCCAGCAAGAATATAAGCCAGCTGTACACATCTGTAAAAGCACCCCTGGCCATCGATAGCGCTGCAGCTGCTATAAGCCCTATACTGGCAGGCCTTATCCCTTTAAACATCCACTGTACTGCAGGTTTATAAGAAAACCGCGTAAAATATCTGGCTATGATTAAAATGATTATAAACGAAGGCAAGATCACCCCTACAGTGGCCAGTGCCGAGCCTAAAATACCCTTTAAAGCGTATCCTACGTATGTAGCAGAATTTATAGCTATAGGCCCTGGTGTTATTTGAGATATGGCTACCACATCAATAAATTCTTTACCGGAAATCCAATGGTTTACGCTCACTATCTCTTTCTGCATAACAGCCAGAACAGCATATCCTCCTCCAAAGCTAAATGCCCCTATCTTTATGAAGGAAAGCAACAATTTAATCAGTATCGCCATGCTCTTCTCCTCCTAAAATCACCATTGCCGATATCCCACCCAAAGCGGACAAAATTATGACGAGGATAGGATGCAGGTTCAAAAAAGCAACTGCTACAGCCGCCAGTATCGTGACAAGCAGCGAAGCACCTCTAATTTTAGTGGATTTAAGCAGGGTTACCACAGAGGCAGCTATCATAGCCGCCACAGCAGGTCTTATACCTTTAAATATGGCCTCTATTAGAGGGTTACTTTTCACAGACCTAAAAAACATGGCCACCAGCAAAATGGTAATAAAAGAAGGAAGGGAGGACCCCAAGGTAGCTATGATAGAACCTATGTACCCGCCCAACTTGTATCCCACGTATATGGACGTGTTTATTGAAATAGGTCCAGGGGCAGATTGGGCCACTGCTAATATGTCCAAAAATTCCTCGTCGTTAAGCCATTTGCGCTTTTCAGTGATCTCCTTTTTCATAAGAGGTACCATAGCGTATCCCCCGCCCAAGGTAAACGCCCCAATTTTAAAAAAGGCCAGAAACATCTCCCACATAAGCCTCATTAGCGCACTCGCCTCCCAACAACTACTCTTTCAATGCCCGACAAATCCTTTACCGTGTACACCGAATACCAAGACATCATGGATGCTACCTCTCGGGCTTGATTATATCCCACTTCAAAGGCTAATATCCCCTCTTTTTTAAGGTACAAAGGAGCTCCTGAGATTATTCTCCTGTAGAAATCAAGCCCATCCTCCCCTCCATCCAGCGCCAATACCGGTTCGCTCCTTACGTCTAAAGGCAAATCCTTTATACTACGGGATGGGATATAAGGGGGATTGGATACAATAGCATCAAATTTATGGGCAAATTCCTTTGGCAAAGCGCTATACAGGTCCCCTAAATAAAAAAACACCCTTGCATCGACGCTAAGTTTTCTAGCATTAAACGCAGCAATTTCCAATGCTGGCGCTGATACATCCACTGCGCAAACAACGCTGTCAGGGACAAAGCGCGCAATGCTTATACCGATACAACCACAGCCTGTGCCTATATCCAGCACCCAGGGAGCCTTTATCTTCTTGATTTCATCTATTACAGACTCTACCAGTACCTCTGTGTCAGGCCTCGGTATCAACACGCTGGGGTTAACGGCAAAATCCATACCCATAAACTCTTTTACGCCTGTTATGTAAGCGACGGGAATCCCCTTTATCCGTTTTTTTATAAGCTGCGCATAGCTTTCAATTTCATCCGGGCTCAGCGTTCTATCCCGCGCTGCTATAAGGTGGGATCTTTCGCATTTTAATGCGTAAGACATAATAAGCTCGGCATCCAGGCGAGACGTCTGGACACCGGCTTTTTTCAGTGACTTGGCTCCCCATAGAATAGCATCACGGACATTCCACTGTCTTTCCCTCATCCAAAACACCCTTTAGAGAACAAATAGCTACTTCAAGCTGGGAGTCATCGGGTTCCCTCGTGGTAAACTTCTGCAAGTAAAGTCCTAGCGCCGTCAGCCATTTTACAATCCTGTTATCGCTTCTGCCAGCCAGCTTGATAAATTCGTAAGAAATACCTGCTACTACAGGCAGCAAAACTATCCTGAGCACGATCCTCGCCTGGAGAGAAGGCCATTGGAAAACCGAAAAGACGATTATACTCACTATCATTACCACAAACAAAAAATTAGTACCACACCTGGGATGCAATGTAGAGTACTTTCTGGCATTTTCCACAGTCAGCTCTTCACCGTGTTCCAGGCAATGTATGACCTTGTGCTCAGCTCCATGGTACTGAAATACCCTCTGGATGTCTCTCATCATGGAGATTAGCGAAAGATAAATAAGGAATATTACAACTCGTAAAACGCCTTCCATTACATTTAAACCTGCAGACGATGGGACAATAACCTTTAAAAACGAGCTCACATAAGTGGGCAATATAAAAAACAAAAGCACGGCAAAGACCATTGACAGGAACAACGATGCCATCATCATAATCGAATCTTTTAAAGATTTTTCTTTCGGTCCATCATTATTTTCCTCAACCACATCAGCCGAGTACATCAGCGCTTTAATGCCGACGTAAAGAGAATCAAATAAAACGAAAGTACCCCTCAAAAAAGGCACATTTAAAATAGGGGCCCTTTTAGTAATAGGCAAAGACGGCTGTTTAAAAATACTTATGCTGCCATCCTGTTTTCTGACAGCCACGGCATACCCATTTTTGCCCCTCATCATAACGCCTTCTATGACCGCCTGGCCGCCGTAATCAAATTTCCTGCCCAAATCACATCACCCCATTCTCCTTCATTATAGCATAACTGCAAAAAAATAAAAGGGAACGACTAGCTTCCCTTTTATTTTTTTTCGCCCCAACCGTATTTCTTTGTAAACCGCTCCACACGGCCACCGGTATCTACAAATTTCTGCTGCCCTGTAAAGAAAGGATGGCACTTTGAACAGATCTCCACGTGGATCTCCTTTTTTGTAGATCCGGTAACAAACGTATTTCCACACGCGCACTTGACAATGGCATCATGGTAATACGTTGGATGTATACCTTTTTTCATCTACCTCACCTCTCTCCCATAGACCTTGCCATGGATTAATAATCTCAAATGACACTCTCTTATTATAATTGATTTTAGCCCTCTCGTCAATCGCGCCAACCTGTCAAACAATGGCGCTTTTAATCCCCTCTATAAATTCGCTGTTGTCCTTTGTCTTCATGAGCCTGTTTATGAGGAGCTCCATAATCTCCGCCGGCGGCGTCGTAGCCATGGCTTTCCTTATAAGCCACGTGGCTTCTAACTCGCGGCTGGAAAGAAGCAGCTCTTCCCGCCTGGTACCTGATTTGTATATATCAATAGCAGGGAATATCCTTCGCTCTGAAAGCTTTCTATCCAGGTGAAGCTCCATATTGCCTGTGCCTTTAAATTCTTCAAATATGACGTCATCCATTCTGCTACCTGTTTCAATGAGAGCAGTAGCCAGTATCGTCAAACTGCCTCCTTCTTCGATGTTTCGCGCGGCGCCGAAAAACCTCTTAGGCGGATGCAATGCAGCGGGATCCAGTCCCCCTGAGAGTGTTCTACCAGAAGGCGGAGTAGTAAGGTTATACGCTCTGGCCAGCCTCGTGATGCTATCCAGCAATATCACCACATCCTTTTTTTGCTCCACCATCCTCTTGGCCCTCTCCAGTACCATCTCAGCAACCTCTGTGTGATGCTCCGGAAGCTCATCAAAGGTGGAATACACCACTTCACCGTTAATAGACCTCTGCATATCAGTGACCTCTTCAGGTCTCTCGTCAATTAATAAAACTATCAGGTGCACTTCAGGATGATTTATCGATATGCTATTAGCTATTTTTTTCAAAAGAGTTGTTTTGCCCGCTTTAGGAGGAGCCACAATGAGACCCCTTTGCCCTTTTCCAATAGGGGCAATGAGATCCACCAGCCTGGTGGACAAATCGATAGGTGACGTCTCCAGTTTTAGCCTTTTTTTAGGGAAAATAGGCGTTAGATTTTCAAAGGGAATTCTATTTCTTATGGCATCAGGCCTGTCTCCGTTTACCGACTGAACGTATATTACCGCGCCGTACTTTTCATTCTCCTTAGGCAGCCTTATGATTCCTTTTACCCAATCCCCTACTTTTAAGCCAAAACGGCGAATTTGAGATTGGGAAATGTAGATGTCTTTATCTCCCTGAACGTAATTCTCAGCTCTTAAAAACCCGTAGCCGTCGGGCATTATGTCCAGTACGCCTTCTCCGATAGCTTCCCCTTGGGTTTCAATCATGTTGAGAATAGTCTCATCTTCCAGTTGTGTTACAATCCTCTTGATTTCTTTTTTGTTTTCCTCATCGATATCCTTTTTATCTATAACCGAAAGGACTTCCTGCTTTTCCTCGCTGATGCTTTTAAACCGCTTCTTTTTTAACTCATCTTCATCTATTACCCTCTCTTCAACCCCTGTATCCAGTTCTTCTTCCATTTCATCTTCTAACTTAGGAATTGCCATCTCCTCTTCCTTTTGGTCTTCAACAGGCTTGTTTTCCTGGATATCAGGTTGATCCGGCTGTTGTAACGCCTGCTCTTTTTCCTCTTCCTCCTTGCGATCTTCCTCTGAGCCTTTCACGCTTTCCAGATGGCTTTTAATAAAATCGATCAGTTCTTTTTTTCTGTACTTTGTAAAACCTTTTAGACCCATGCTTTTTGCAAAATCTCTTAGCTCAAATATACCCATTTCATCCAAATTTGGTATTTGCAAATAAAACACCTCCATTATTTCATGAATATTATTGCCATATTTTCCGGTATATTAACATATCCTCGGTAAAATTTCTCCTGCAGGCATATCTACGAATCTCTCTGTGCCGTACACGGTTTTCATCGTGACAATGCCCTTTCCCTGGTAGACTTCGCCTATTATATTGCAATCTCCGAACAAGGGGTCTGATTTTAAAATGGCCACCACATCATCCGCCACTGTCGGAGACGCAAATATAACGAGTTTTCCCTCATTAGCCAGAGTCAGCACGTCCAGTCCTAATATCTCGCAAGCGTTTACCACCTCTTCTTTTACGGGTATTTCGCTTTCGTAAATCCTTATATCCACATGACTGGATACAGCAATTTCGTTTAAAACTGCTGCCAACCCACCTCTCGTGGGATCTCTCATGGCGTGTATCTCGCTTCCCAACGGAAATAGCTTTTCTACTACCCTGTTCAAAGGAGCACAATCGCTTACCACGTCCACATTCAGGTTAAGCCCTTCTCGCTTTGCCAGCACCGATATGCCGTGCTCGCCTAGAGTCCCTGTCACAATAACCTTATCGCCAGGCTTGACATTATGAGCTGAAATTCCCTTTATTTTAACCACGCCTATTCCAGACGTATTGATGTATAAGCCATCGGCCTTTCCTCTCTCAACGACTTTAGTATCACCTGTAACTATTTTTACCCCCACTTCTTTAGCCGTTTCAGCCATGGACTTAACTATCTTTTCCAGATCCTCAATTTCAAATCCTTCTTCAATTATAAATGACGTAGAAATATATTCAGGAATTGCACCTCTTGAAGAAAGGTCATTAACAGTTCCGCATATAGACAATTTGCCAATATCTCCACCAGGGAAAAACAGGGGTTTTACTACAAAGGAATCTGTAGTAAATGCAATTTCCCCATTTGCGTTTAGAATAGACGCATCTTCCAAACCCCTTAAAATGTCGTTATCAAAATACTTTAAAAACAACTTTAAAATATCCTGCGAAGACCTGCCACCGCCACCATGCTTTAATTCTATCCTTCCCATTTTTACACCTCTTTTATTATAACATAAATTGTACCTTTCAAAAATATTTTTTGTAAAAATTTTAACCAATTTTTCACCGCAAATTTAATACAAAATGGCTATTTCGATAAACCTTTGAAATAAGCTATAGCTGCCTGTCCCAATGAAATACCTCCGTCATTGCAGGGCACTTTGCTGTGAACGTAGACGTTGAAACCCTTGCTTTTTAATTGGCTTTTAATATTACTGAGCAAGTATCGGTTTTGAAATACTCCTCCTGTGAGAACGACGTCGAGCACGCCAGTAAGGCGTCCCACCCTTTCCACGGCGTCCACTGTAAACCTGACAATGGAATTGTGAAACCTAAGGGCAATGGCGCCTAGCGGCTCTCCCGCTTCCAGATCCCTGTACGCCGACACGACTGTGTTCACAGGATTAATAACGCCTTTTCCCTGGCCCAGAGGATCGCTTTCTATGCTGTATTCGTAATAACCAGAAGCCTTCTCGTCTATAAGTGATTCTAGCTGAGCAGCCGCCTGACCTTCGTAGCTTACATAATGCCTTATTCCCAATACCGCAGCAACGGCATCAAACAACCTGCCCATACTTGATACTTCTGGCGCATTGATCCTCTTTTCCCACTGGGCTTTAAGCAGGCAAAGCTCTTTCTGGTCAATGCTTTGCTCAAAAAGCTTGAAATCTGACCCCGATTCAAACATATACGCCAGCCCTGTTTTGTAAATTTTCTTTATAGCGCTGGCTCCTCCTATAAGGGGAATGTACTTTAAATGGTAATACCTGCTGTAGCCGCCAAGATCAGCTATCATTATCTCTCCGCCCCACAGCCTGCCGTCGTCCCCATACCCTGTACCGTCATATGCAACACCTATTACCTTTCCTGAAAGGCCACTGTCCACCATGCATGACACGATATGGGCGTGATGGTGCTGCACGGCTATCTTTTTCAAATCCTTTGCAGCCTCGGCGTATTGAGTGGTAATATAGTCAGGGTGCATATCGTATGCGATAATCTCAGGTTTTATCCTGAACAGTTTTTTGTACCTCTCTATGGTCTCCTGAAAGTATTCAAAAGTCTTGATACTTTCCATATCTCCTATATGCTGGCTCACAAAGAAATAGCCATCCCTTGCCAGGCATACCGTCACTTTGTCATGAGGCCCAACCGCTATAACCTGCAAACTCTTGGGTGGTTTTTGTGATTTATTTAACCAAGCTTGGTACAAAATAGGCTGCGGGGCATACCCCCGGGCCCTCCTTATTAAAACCTCCTCCCCGTCTACCACCATGGCAACAGAATCGTCGATGCGAGCAAAAATATCCCTGTCATGTATCAGGAGCCCATCGGCAATGCCTTTTAGCCTCTCTAAGGCCTCATCGTTGTCCTTTGCAATTGGCTCCTCAGAGAGATTGCCGCTGGTCATAACCAGCGGCCTGCCAAAATCACAAGCTATGAGGTAATGTAGAGGGGCAGGCGGGAGCATAACCCCTATCGTGTCAACACCAGGAGCTACTGACGGGGCAATGCAAGTCGTCCCGGGCCTCTTTTTTAGCAAAACTATGGGCCTCCTCTGAGAGGCCAACAGCTTCTCCTCCGCAGGTGAAACCTCCGCAAAGGACCTGACCGCATTTACATCAGCTGCCATAACAGCCAGAGGCTTTTCATACCTGTGCTTTCTCTCCCTTAACCGCTTTACGGCCTCTTCATCAGTGGCATCTACCGCCAGGTTAAAGCCTCCAACACCTTTTATAGCCACAATGCGGCCCTTTTTTAAAAAATTCACAGCCTTTTTTACAGCATCCTCACCGAATAAAAGGAAATCTTGGCCGTTGCAATCCACCCACGACACACGAGGGCCACAAACAGCACACGCATTGGGCTGGGCGTGAAACCTCCTATCAGAAGGGTTGTTGTATTCCCGCTGGCAATCCGGACACATGGCGAATCTCGCCATTGTGGTCATTGGCCTATCGTAAGGAATATCCTTTATAATAGAATACCTGGGCCCGCAATTGGTACAATTGATAAAAGGATATCGGTATCTTCTATTGCCTCTGTCAAAAAGCTCCGCCAAGCATTCATCGCAAATCCCCATATCTGGCGAAACAGGCAAAAAGCCTCCATCATCTTGGCTTTGCACTATTTTAAAATCACTATAATCCTTTTCGCGTAATTCCACCACTTTAACAGATTGTATTACAGAGAGTAAAGGAGGATTGCGCTTTATCTCGTCCAATAATTCTTCCAGCGCTTCGGGGCTTCCCTGAGCGTCAATGTACACCCCATAAGATGTATTTTTTATATAACCCCTGATACCCAGTTTTTTTGAAAGGTTATAAATAAAGGGGCGAAAACCCACCCCTTGAACAATACCGTATACGTAAATCTTTTTCCTCATATTTCATCCACTCTCTTATGAGACCTTTCAGAATACCATATACCACAGCTGCCCTCCGATGACACCATGCACGGACCTACAGGGGTGTCAGGAGTACATCTCCTGGCAAAAAGAGGACATTGTTCAGGTTCTATTACACCCCTTAACACATCGCCACACCTGCACCCTGCTGGTTCCTCAGAGTCAGGCACCTTTAAATCAAATCTCTTAGTGGCATCAAATTCGGCATACTCCGGCTTTATAATAAGACCTGAACCTCTTATAACCCCTATCCCCCTCCAGCGGGCATCGCAGGGCTCAAAAACCTCCTCCATGGCTTTTAGCGCTTCTACATTTCCTTCCTCCCTGACCACGCGGCTATACTGGTTTTGTATTTTAGGACCATCTTTTAGCTGTTTGAGCATGGCAGCAATACTCAACAATATATCTTCTGGCTGAAATCCCGATATAACGCCACCTACGCCGTACTGCGCAGGTAAAAACTCATATGGTTTCACCCCTATAATGGCGCTTACATGGCCTGGCAGCAAAAAACCGTCTATCTTTACCTCTCCCAGGTTCAGAAGGGCTTTCAAAGCTTCAGGCACGGTCTTGTGAAGTGACAAGACCGAAAAATTCTTTATGTTCTCTTTCTTAGCCCTCATTATTGCGTCAGCCACAGAGGGAGCAGTAGTCTCAAAGCCCACCCCTTCAAATACCACCTGCTTAGATGGGTTTTCCAACGCCATATCCAGCGCGTCATATACCGAATAAACAACTCTTACGTCGCAGCCCCGGGCTCTCATCTGCGA
This sequence comes from Caldanaerobius polysaccharolyticus DSM 13641, assembly GCF_000427425.1. Taxonomy (NCBI): domain Bacteria; kingdom Bacillati; phylum Bacillota; class Clostridia; order Thermoanaerobacterales; family Thermoanaerobacteraceae; genus Caldanaerobius; species Caldanaerobius polysaccharolyticus. Next base: position 350,976 of record NZ_KE386495.1, read on the forward strand.
CAAACTGGTTTGACTGCCAGGTACCCTTACCATGTCGCCGAAAGTTGTCAGGATAACATCGGGCAAACTGGCAAAGGATATGGCATAATCGATGTCCCTCGCCGACGTCACGCACACAGGACAACCAGGCCCTGATATCATCCTTATGTTATCAGGTAACATCTGCCTGATACCTGCCCGGGCAATAGACATGGTGTGAGTGCCGCATACTTCCATAAATACTATAGGTATACCAGGATTTAATTGCTCAATTTTACGCCTTATTTGGCGTATAAATTCCACGTTGATCTTTTTCATCCAATCAGCCCTTTACAAACCCATTACTTCTCTCCACAGCTCAAGCTCCTCCAGCGCTTCCTTCTCATCAACCTTGCTTATAGCGTATCCCGCGTGAACGATGACGTAATCGCCTACTTTTGCATCAGGTAACATCGCTATGGAGACTTTTCTGCTGGCTCCTCCAAATTCCACCAGAGCCTTATCCCCTTCAACCTCTATAATCTTTGCAGGAACACCAAGGCACATGTCCTCCGCCTTTCAGGCTTCCCCCTTTCCTTCGCCGATGTGCTCAAGCCAATCAATCCACTGGTCCAGGCCCTCTTCTGTCTTCGCGCTGAGGACAAAAAGATTGTAATCAGGATTCAACGCCTTCAACCCCTCTTTGAAAAACTCCATATCGAAGTCTACATAGGGTAACAAATCGGCTTTTGTGAGGACTACAGCACTGGCTTTAGAAAATATGAGGGGATACTTGTAAGGCTTATCGTGCCCTTCAGGCACGCTTATAACTGCTACCTTATGGTCCTCACCTATTTCAAATTCAGCGGGACAAACCAGATTGCCCACATTTTCTATAAAAAGAATCCCTTTTTTTAAATCCATTTCATTTAATGACATCTTAATCATATTGGCATCCAGGTGGCAAGCTCCACCGGTATTTATTTGCACAGCCGTGGAGCCAGCAGCACTTATCTTCTCGGCATCAATAGACGATTGGATATCCCCCTCAATTACCTGGATATTCAGTTTGCCCTTTAACCTCTCAATGGTCTTTAAAATCAAGCTGGTTTTTCCACAACCTGGTGAGCCTATGATGTTTACGGCGGTAATTCCCTTTTCCTTGAACAAAGCGCGGATTTCGCCAGCAATCCTGTCATTGGCATCAAGTATATTCTTTAAAACCTTTATCTCCATCAAATTCCACCTCTATATTTTCTATATAAAGCTCGTTACCTTTTTTCAGGATAACACCAGAATTGCCACAATGGGGACATCTAAAAGAAAAGCCGCTTCTATTGTACACGCGGCCGCACTTATCACAGTAAAACTCCGCCGGCACGCGCTTAAAAGAGAGGCTAGCCCCTTCAGCTAACGTACCTGGGCTTATAAGCTCAAAATAGAACTCAACGCTGTCTTCGACAATTCCCGTCAATTCACCTACTACAATGCTTATCCTTTTCACCGAAGAGGCCCCTGCTCTTTTCGCCTCAGCCACCACCATATCCACAAGGGCCTGGGTAACTGAAAGCTCGTGCATCATGCCACCTCATTTTTTTCACTATCTGAATCCTTTTTCTCGGTGGACTGTTTTTCAGATTTTCCCTGTTCTCCATCGGATTTTGTCCCTTTTGTAGGCTTAACAGGCAGTTTTCCTTTGTAATCCTTTAATTCCTTTCTGTACGCCGGATCCCTGTACTCTTTATGCATAAACAACGCTTTGGTAGGACATACGTCAACGCACGCACCGCATATTATGCACTCAAAGGGATTTATTTCCCACGTAGCAGCTTTCCTATCCACTTTTATACATCCTGAAGGGCATTCCCTAAAACACCTTCCACAAAATATGCACTTTTCTATATCTATATCTATATGACCCCTTTGTTTTTCATAAGGTTCTCTTTTTTTAAGCCTTGTGGCAGGTCCTGAAAAGAGGTTCTTAAACAACCTTATGCCCATCTTCAACATAAGCAAATGCCTCCTATCTTTCGGTACAGCTTATACACGGATCTATGGTAAGCACCAACACAGGTACATCCGCCAGCTGAGATCCCGGTACGATCTTTAAAAGAGCCGCTACATTGGCAAAAGTCGGCGTCCTCACCCTTAGCCTTTCAAGGTTTTTGCTGCCGTTGGCCTTTATATAATAAAGCACCTCTCCCCTGGACTGCTCCACGCGGGATATTACTTCTCCTTCGGGATTTCCTTTTACTTTTACGCTTATCTCACCTTGGGGCATTTTTTCAAGAGCCTTCCTTATGAGATCAATAGATTGAAACAGCTCTCTCATCCTCACCATCATCCTAGCGTAACTGTCTCCGCCTTTTTCTACCACAGGGCTAAAATCCAGGTCTTTATAGGCTGCATAACCCGTCATTCTCACATCCTGGCTGACACCGCTGGCCCTTAGCATGGGCCCCACAAGCCCTAGCTCATAGGCCTCTTCAGCGCTTATAACGCCTACGCCCACCGTCCTCTTCTTTACGGTGTAGTCGTCTTTCATTATATTAAATACCTCTCTTAGCTCATTTTCGATGTCGTTCAGGTTTTCCAAGACCCATTTCTTCAATTCTTCGTCGATATCCCGTTTAACTCCACCTACTACGTTTACTGATATTATAACTCTGTTGCCAGCGGTCCTGTCCAGCAAATCCATTATTTTCTCTCTAATCCTCCAGGTCTGCATAAAAAGACTTTCATATCCAAAGGCATCAGCCAGCAGCCCCAGCCACAAAAGATGGCTGTGCATGCGGTGTAATTCCGCCCATACCACCCGCAGATACCTGGCCCTCTCGGGCACCTCCACGCCCATAAGCTCCTCTATGCCCTGGCAATAAGCGAGGGCATGCATACAGCTGCATATACCGCATATGCGTTCCACCACATATACCATCTGATCAGTGCTCTTTATGTCCACCAGTTTCTCTAATCCCCTGTGGACGTAACCCACTGCAGGCAGGGCTTCTACCACTTTTTCATCTTCTACCACCAATCTCAGGTGTATTGGCTCGGGCAACACGGGATGTTGGGGCCCAAAAGGAATAATGCTCCTATCGCCCATTTTTTTCGCCTCCCTCTGAGAGCAAATCGTCCTTCCCTATATTTGCTTCTTTATTCAGAGCATCAGCCATTTTCGCGTTTTCCGATGCGCCACTGGAAGTTTTTCTCACAACCTCAATATGGGCCTGGGGTGTCAACGGCGAATCTTCACCCAGCATAAATTTCCCACCGTAATCCACTGCCAAGCCCTCAAATTTCACCCCAAACATATCCTGCATCTCGTTTTCTGGCAAAATGCTGCAGTAGTAGATAGAAGATATGCTGGGAACCCTTGTGTTTTTATCCACCGTCAGTTTAAGATTCTCCAGCTTCAGGTCTTTGTCAAAGTGGTAGTAGATCTGAAATACATCGCCCATATCCACACACGTAGTAGTCACAAACCTGTATCCGGCGTCGTGATAACGCCTTACCTCATCTATTAAACTGTCAACGGTTACTTCCTTTGCCTCTATCACAGCGTTCACATCCTTTCACACAGGATCCTTATCGCTTCTTCTCATATTGTCTCTCTTTTCAGCCAGTTTGTCTATAGCCATTTTAATGCCGTCCAAAATCTGCTCAGGCCGCGCGGGACAACCAGGGATATAAACATCTACAGGGATTATTTTATCGATTCCCCCCAACACATTGTAACAATCCCTGAAAATGCCACCGGTACACGCGCACACCCCTATCGCCACCACCACTTTAGGATCAGGCATCTGATCGTAGATATTTTTAAGCACATGCTTGTTTTGCTGATTTACCGTCCCCGTTACCACCAATATATCGGCTTGTTTGGGATTTCCTACATTTACTATACCAAACCTCTCCACATCGTATAATGGAGTAAGGCACGCCAGCAACTCTATATCACAGCCATTGCAGCTGCCACAGTCGTAGTGGATCAACCACGGCGATAGCTTTCTGGCTTTATCCATCAAGTCCATACACTCAACACCACCTTTATTTCACAAAATACAGCCACGTGATGTTGGCAACAGCCAGTATCAAGCCAACTATCCACGTAAATTGAATCATCCACCTTATAGTCAACCTCGCCGTTACGTTGTCAATAAATATCTCAAAGAGCACATACGCCAAAGCTACAGCGGCTCCCAATATCCAGTTGTTTGCAAAAAACAGCATTATTATTCCTAGAAGCAGCATCAGGTCATACCAGTGGGCTGCTTCAACCAACGCCAGGTACAAGCCGGAATAATCCGTCAGCACCCCTCTCACTATCTCCTGATGGGCGTGTTCTGACGCCGATATATCAAAAGGCGACTTGCGCAGTTTGATGCCCAGAACAATGCTCATAACCAGAAAAATCAGTGGCAATTTAACTATAAGAGGTAATGGATAACTGGATATAACGCTTATATTAAAGCTCCCCGTTACCAGGTACATGCCTACGATGACCAATATCAAAAGGGGTTCATACGCCAGCATCTGTAAAAGTTCCCTCTGACTACCCACCTGGCTATAAGGCGACTTAACTGAAAGCGCCCCGATGACCAAAAATACCGCACCTATGGACATCACAAAAACAATCATCAAGAGATCCTGCTTTAGCACAAAGAGCAAAAGGCTCAACGCCGAGGATGTAAAATATATACAGGCGCTCAACGCCTGAAAGCCATTTACCAGTTGCCTCTGCTTTCCCACAAGCTTTAAGAAATCGTAAAAAGGTTGGAGAATCGGCGGCCCATATCGGCCCTGAAGCCTTGCTGTAAGCTTTCTATCCACGCCCGTTATCAAACCGCCTATTATAGGCAACACCACCAGTGCCAGAATGTACTTTATAAATATCACAATAACATCACCCCAAATAGCATTAAAATCAATACCACAGCTACGATGTTAATCCAGACCGCCCATTTGCGCTCCGACACTATATGGGCAAAGTAGTAGTTTTTAACTATCACGTCATCCACTTTTTCTAAACGGTCATTCACCTTAATATCTTTGTAATCCTTTAATGTCTCACCGCACATGTAAGGCGTCGCATTGACCTGAGTCCTCCTGAGAAAAACCAAACCCAACACCAAAGCCACAGCCATGGCCAGAAATACAGGAAACAGCGTAAATGCCCCTATCGACATAGACAATATACCATGAGATGCTTTTATCCCCAAGGATTTGTAATAGGATATGACCTCTGGTGCTACCATGGCATTAAATACCTGGGTCACAAGCAAGCTCACCAGCACAGCTCCCAGGGCCAACGCGCTTATAGGAGCCATTATAGCCGGCGCTACTCTCTCCCTTTGTACCCTGTCCTGGCAGGCCGTGTCCACAATCAAAATCCCTATCCATCGGGTGTAGTACATTACAGTTAAAGCGCTGCCCATCGCTATCAACAGTACCAACAGCGGATTGCTAGATGCGGTCTCAATAACCAGCCACTTACTCAGCAAAACGCCAAAAGGCGGCAAAAGCATGGTTATCAAGCCTACCACTGTAACCATAGCGGTATACGGCATCCTGGTAAAAAGCCCTCTCATATCCTCTATGTCCCTGCTCCCTATATGGTGCTCAATGGTACCTACGCACAGGAACAAAAGGCCCTTTGATATGGCATGGAATATTATGAGGAGTATACCAGCAGCTATAGCCGCAGGTGTATTTATTCCCGCAGCCGCTATTATAAGCCCCAGGTTGGCTATGGTAGAATAGGCCAGAATACGCTTTGCATTGGACTGACCGATTGCCAAAAGAGATGTGACCAAAAAGGTAAACGCCCCAAATACAGCTATCACATCGCTCACCCACGTGCCTCTAAACGCAGGGGCTAACCGCAGCACAAGATAAACGCCTGCTTTAACCATGGTACTGGAGTGAAGTAGTGCTGACACAGGGGTAGGAGCTACCATAGCACCTAAAAGCCAGCTCTGAAAGGGAACCTGTGCTGATTTAGTAAAGGCAGCTATACACAACAACACCACAGGCTCCAGCAACAGACCTGCAGGTTTAATCGCGATTATCTTCTGTATATCAAGGGTGCCGTACTCGTAATAAGCGATTATAATAGCTGCTACAAAAGCCACACCACCGATGCTGTTCAAAGTCAAAGCTCTTATAGCCGAATTCATAGCTTCCTGCGTTCTATCATGCCCTATTAACAGGAACGAGCTCAATGTGGTTATTTCCCAGAAAAAATACACCCACATAAGGCTATTGGACAACACCAGTGCGTTCATGGCACCTATAAACAGGATTAACACAAAGAAAAACCTGTGCTGCCTGGAAGGATGCACCTTCTTATGCTCCTCGTCCTCCGGCATATAACCCGTGGAGAAAATCCATATCAGCGTTCCTATTATGGACACGATTAAGTTCAAGACCATGGACAAATTGTCGATGTAGAGGGCGTTTTTAACCTCTACGCTTGTTCCTGCCAGCCGCTCAAATACAAACATCGGAATGACCTGAGCGAGAGATAAAATCACCAGATACCACTTTTTAAGCGATATAGATAGGTAAAGTATATATAACCCCAGCAAGAGGTCTAAAACCTCAATCACCTTATCCCATGGCATCCCCATAATTGAACCTGATGACACCACAATAGGCTTATGGAACCACAAATACACAGAGCTCGCAATTACAAGTCCCGCGGTGGTAAAGATAAATGCATTTCTCACCTTTGTATTTCTTATAAAGTATATTACAAATGCTATAGCAAACGGTAACAAAATGTTTACAGCCAAAGCTGCACGCATACTGTCGCACCTGCCTTTCGCTTGATTTGTGTACTGTATACAATATGACTAAATCTTAATTTTCCTACCTATATATTTTATTCGCTACCTGTAAAAAGTCAACGTTAGTTTTTTAATTATCAAATATATCAGCATAAGTTAAAGGATGACTTCATGTCATCCTTTAAACCTCTTACATCAGGCCTTTCCGGCGCTCCCAAACATCCTTATCTTCTGCGCCACGACATTCTTCATCGCTTCCCTGGGAACCGCCAGTATTTTTCTGGGATCATATTGATCAGGATTCTCGTTTAAATACCTTCTAAGCGAGGAATTAAATGCCTGCCTTAAATCGGTGTCTATGTTGATCTTATTGACACCCAACTCAACCGCTTTAACAATAGATTCTTCCGGAACCCCCGAAGCGCCATGTAATACAATAGGCATATTCAATAAGGATTTTATCTTTTTCAATCTGTCAAAATCCAGCTTGGGCTCCCCTTTATAAACCCCGTGAGCCGTCCCTATGGCAATAGCGAGGTAATCCACTCCTGTCTGTTCCACAAAGCGCACCGCCTCATCGGGGTCTGTCATCGTAGCTTCCCTTTCATCAACTGTTATGTGATCCTCGGTACCTCCGATCTTTCCCAGCTCCGCCTCTACAGACACCCCCATAGGATGGGCGATGTTCACTATATTTCTCGTTATGGCTACATTTTCTTCAAAGGGGTACTTAGACCCATCAAACATGACAGAAGTCCACCCGTGCCTTAGGCACTGCATAACCACGTCAAAATCCGTACCGTGGTCCAGGTGTAAGGCCACAGGGACCCGAGCATTTTTTGCAGCAGTTGTCACTATCGCCGCAATGTTCTCTATTCCCGCGTATTTAATCGCACTCATGCTCACCTGTATTATAACAGGTGCTTTTTCCTCTTCAGCTGCCTGGATTATTGCCTGAGTTATCTCCAGGTTGCTGGTATTAAATGCTCCTACCGCATAGCCGCCTTCATTTGCCTTTTGAAGTATCTCTTTACCTGAAACTAACATATTGAACCTCCACTTCACTTAGTCCTTTGAGTTTTTCTGGATATGAGCTGTACATATCCTTTTTCATCCAATGCAAGAAGATCTTCAATATTCCTTGCATTGATTGTAATACTATCACAACACTTCTCACATGTCAATAAAACGGCATTGCTCATCAACCTCAAAAACAAATCAGGATTACCGCACGAGCACTGAATATTGCCTTTATGGGCGTAATCGTGTATCTTATCTAAGATTTGTATCATTATATCCTGGTTGACAAACTGGCTTTTAAGCCCCATTTCCTCTGCTATTATATTTAAATCGCTTTCAAGCTTCTCCAGCATTTTTACCACCGATTCCTGGCTGCCAACATAAAATAAATTCTCTTTGGAATAAGGGCATACTACGCTTTTTAATTTAAACAGGTCACCAATAGCAAAAGAATAACTATGGATACAACCGCAGTCAAAACACGATACTCTAAAAATACAATTTTTCTCTTTCCTAGCTATAATTATACGGCTGTTTTCGCAATCGCATTTCAGCTTTACTACCCTCTCTGGAGATACATCAAAAAGATTTACCTTGTTGACGTTAAGCCTGCCACAGACGCCACACTTATATCCTATTGTTATGACAGGTACCAATACGGGCATTTTTCCCCTCCCAAACCGTAATGCTTTTAGTTTATATATTCTACATCTGCTGTAAAATTCCTTTATTGCCCGCAACTATTCTATCATGTTTCTCAGATCATCCACGTCAAAAGGCTTTTTCAATACGCTTACAAAAGGAGGCACCTTATCTTTGATATCCCATATGTCATACGCTGTCATGAGGATACACTCCATATCAGGGTATTGGCTTTTAACCCACTTTAACAGCTCCAGTCCGTCGTTTTCGCCTATATAAAAATCAAAAATCCCTATATCTGGATTGGTCCTCTTTAAGGCGTCTTTTAACCCGTCCTCATCGTGAGCTACTTCTATATTGTATTTTTCTTTAAACAACTCTTTTATGATAAAGCACAGGGCTTTTTGATCGTCTACCACTAACATGTTTTTCTTCATCGCTTTCCCCTCTTTATCAGCAAATACTGCTCAAAAACTACTACATATATATTTCTCCTTAAAATTCAAAAAACCTTTTTATGTCAAGTTTCATGAACTAGCTATAAACTCCCTGGTGCTCTCGCGTACAACCAATTGTGTGGGTATAATAGTGACCGGCGCTTTAAAGGACTTATCGTTTATCATGTTTATTAATGACCAGGCAGCTGCTTTACCCATCATCGCTTTGTCTTGCCTTACAGTGGTAAGCGATGGCGTAAATATCTTAGCAGACCTTATATCGTCAAATCCCACTACTGAAATGTCATCAGGAACTTTCATACCGTGCTCGTTAATAGCGCTTATAGCGCCAAACGCCATCTCATCGCCGGTGACCACCATGGCAGTAGGCAAACTGCCTTTTTTAAAAATCTCGTTCATCGCTGTATATCCGCTTTCCCTGCTAAAATCCCCCTCTTCGATCCAGTCGTTTACAACGCTTATATTATGCTTTTTCATAGCGTACATAAAGCCCTTATAACGTTCCTTTGCAGGGTATATATCCGCAGCGCCGTTTATTAAGCCGATCTTTTTATGTCCCAGTTGTACCAGGTAATCCACTGCCTTTATAACGCCACCGTAATTGTCAGAGGTTACATAGCCGCACTTTTTCCCACTTATAGGAATATCTATGCCTATACAAGGTATTTCCCTGACGATAAGCTCTTTTATATACGGATCGTCATCCTTAAACCCAATTACCAAAATCCCATTTAAGCTGTACTGTTCACAATAACTGACATAAGATATGTTTTCCTTTTTAATCTTGTACACATTTAAAAAGAGTATATTATACCCTTGCTCTTCCACAGTACGCTTAAAGCTCATTATTATTTCATTAAAAAATTCGTTCTCATAATCCCTCCAGACATCGTAAAGCAATCCGATAAGCCAGGACTTTTTGGTACACAATACCCGGGCAATCTGATTGGGCTGGTAATTAAAACGTTTTATTACCTCCATAACTTTTTCCCGGGTTTGTTCGCTTATGTCTTCGTATCCATTTATCACCTTAGAAACCGTAGAAACCGAGACCCCTGCCTCTTTAGCTATAGTTTTTATATTTACAATATGGATTACCCCCTTTGCAGTAAACGTTGTCTGATCTTTTACATATATATTACAAAAAAAATAAAGGGATTGCAACATTTATCCCTTTGCAGTACGCTCGTACTTGCCCAAAATATCCACTATATCAGAAAGCACTGCGTCACCTGTGGGCATCTGTCCGGCTCCATATCCTACAAAAAACTGCTGTCCAAAACCATCCCCTTTTATCACTACAGCATTTTCTACCCCGTTTACCTGTCCAAAAAGGCTGTTAACAGGAAAAAACTCCGGCTTAACGCCTGCATTTATTTCATCGCCATTCTTTTTAGCCCACGCATAGAGTTTAATCCTTTGACCTCTTGCTTTGGCCTTTTCTACATCTTTCTTAGAAATACCGGCTATACCTTCTACCTCTATGTCTTTTACATCCATATCAATGTCAAACACCTCCCTTATGAGTATCATAAGTTTAAACAGCGAATCGTAACCCTGTACATCATAAGATGGATCGCTTTCGGCATATCCTAAGCGCTGGGCTTCTTTAAGGGCTGTACCATAATCCCATTTATTGAGTTCCATCTGCGTAAGTATATAGTTGCACGTGCCATTTAATATACCTCCTATGTAATCAATCTCGTCGGTGATTTTAAAACGCCTTACCTGACGTATCACCGGTATAGCTCCCGCCACTGTAGCTTCATACCTTAAATCCACCCCATAGGACTTGGCCAATTGCAAAAGCTCTCTACCATGTTTTGCTATTAATTCTTTGTTGGCTGTTACTACATCCTTCCCGCTCTTTATAGCCTTCTCCACGTATTCTCTCGCAGGGTAAACGCCACCAATAGCTTCTACTACTAAATTTACACCATCATCCGAGAGAATATCATCGGCTATTGTGGTAAATAAACTGTCGTTTAATGGCACGGCTCTTGTTTTCTTAGGATCTCTTATCAGTACTTTTTTTACAAATACATCACATCCCATTTTATCTCTCATGTTTTGCTTTCTCAGTTCAACAAGCCTGTATACCCCTGAACCCACCGTGCCAAAACCTAAAAGCCCCACTCCAATCCTCATCGCAAAACCTCCTGAAAGAATTTATTATTTAAAAAAGCTCCCTTCGATGATGAAGAGAGCTTTTTCTTGCAAAGCTATCCTCTCATCTCTCAGGTTTCCCTGCAGGATTTGGCACCAGACGCACTTATGTGCCGGCTGCCGGGTTTCATCGGGCCAGTCCCTCCACCGCTCTCGATAAGAGTAGCTTTTATATTCAATTGTCTCATTAAAGTATAAACTTTTTATTGCAACTTTTCAAGCACTTCTTTGGCGTATTCTTTAGCGGTAAATAAAGAGTGATCTCTGTAATTGCCGCACTGAACTTCGTTGGTAGCTGGTACTTCTTCTTCCTTTGTGTTTATAATCCTTTCCAGGACCTTTTTCAACACACCTTCAATTTCCTTTTCCGGCGTATCGCCGAATTTGATCATATAAAATCCTGTACGACAACCCATAGGCGATATATCTATTATACCTTCCATGTAATCCCTGAAATAAACAGCAAACAAATGCTCCAGGGTATGAAGCCCCCCTGTGGGTATTGCATCCATATTGGGCTGAACAAGCCTTATATCGTATTTAGCTATCACATCGCCTTTAGGTCCCACCAACCGCCCGGCTTTTCTCACATACGGAGCTTTGACAGTTCTATGGTCTAATTGAAAACTCTCCACTTTAACCTCCATGGCGATCCCTCCTATCACTACAATTTTATCATATATCTATCAATTTAACCACATCTCTATTAGCATTAAGGACGCACCTTTCTCTCAGCTCTTGCGAGCACCCCTAGTGGAATTACAACGCTAACTTATTATATCACTATGGGCTGAAAAATACCATAATAACAGCTATTTAATACATTTGTAACACAATAATAATATTGCCTTAACTCATTTAGCAGGCTGTTTTGATATAATCTCATCAGAAAGGCAAACTACTGGAGAGTGTTACAATGATAAAGAAAATCACCGTAATTCTATTGTTGCTATTTACCTTAGGCATCACCTCATCCTCTCAGAGGATTTCTCAAAATCCAAGCAATATGCCGGTAATAAACAATGTCAAAGAGGAGGAAAAAGCAATCCCTCTGAAAAAAGTGGAAATACCTAAGGAAAAGAGCGCAACACCCGATGATGAGGCAAAGTTAAGAGAGCTAATGTTTGGGCCAAGGTTACAGCAAATACCTAAATTATTAGGTTCGCACCCAAATAGTGAAAACAACATCGCCATCACTTTTGACGATGGGCCCAGCTACGCCTATACCGCAAAATACATTGAAATATTAAAACAATACAACGCTAAAGCCACGTTCTTTTTAACCGGTGAAAATGTCGAAAAAAATCCTGGCCTCGTCAAACTGATAGCCGACAACGGGTTCGAAATCGGCACTCATTCCTATAGCCATGGAGATATGGCCAAGATGTCACAGGAAGAAATAAAAAGGGAGTTATGGCGTTCTTCGCTTTTAATTCACAAAATAACAGGTCAAAAGGTTACCCTGTTTAGGCCACCTTACGGATCTGTCAGCGACAGCTTAAAAATCGCATGCCAAGACTTTGGCCTTCGCATAATATACTGGAATGTAGACCCTAGAGATTGGGAAAACCCGGACTACTGGACTATTGCAAACCGCATAGCAAAAAACGCCCACAGCGGTTCTATTATTTTAATGCACGAAGGGCGCAAAAATACCCTTAAGGCTTTGCCTTATATACTGCAGTATTTACACAGCAAAGGCTACAAACTCGTCACTATAAGCGAACTGCTAAGCCACTAATAGGAAACGCCTTGTGACATATTTCTCCATATTCCCCGGGAAATTGACAGTGGTATAATAAATAGTATAAAATAGATAATGCATGTCCAAGAGGGAGGGAAGGCCGTCAAGGGTGCGGAAATGAAAAGCTATAGAAAAGAATTATGGTTTGAAACAAAAAAGCGAAGAGAATTTATAAATATCACGCCCATGATTGAAGAATGTGTAAGAGAAAGTGGAATCAAAGAAGGACTGTTGTTGTGCAACGCTATGCACATAACGTCCAGTGTATTCATAAATGACGATGAAAGTGGACTCCATCAGGATTTTGAGAATTTTTTGGAAAAATTAGCCCCTGAAAAACCCTATGAGCAGTACCACCATAATGTATTTGAAGACAACGCCGATGCTCACTTAAAGCGCACGATAATGGGCAGAGAAGTGGTGGTAGCAATTACCAACGGCAAACTGGATTTTGGCCCATGGGAGCAAATTTTTTATGGTGAATTTGATGGAAAAAGAAAAAAGCGCGTACTGGTAAAAATAATAGGAGAATGAAAAAGGACCTCCATTTCCATCTTGTATGTGGATTTGGAGGTCCTTATCTTTGGAGTAAAGCCACACTCTCCACGTGGCACGAGAGGACAGAATAAATGTCATTTGAGATATGTCCGTTCTCGGAAACATATCTATCGCAAATTTTGCACTTACGGTAGACGGGAACGCGTCGACTTAGCAAAATCAAATTAAGAAAATCTCATTTACGCTCTTTCACTTATAATTTTCCAAATAACAAAAATCAATATGACAGTTATTGCTGCTAACCATAAAGAAATATTCACTGCAATGGTTCTAAAGTATACATTACTCAATATCATAGCTACCAAAACAGCTGCAGCAATAAACCACGCTTTTAAAAAAGAAACTACTTTTTTTTCTTTCTTTGCACCAAATGCTGTTTTAGTAATATACAATACAATCACATTTGCTATAAGGATAATTGCAAGTCCATTTATAATATCCCCAACGGTTAAGATAAACTCAAACCCAGCTTTATTTGAAATTAAGCTAATTATAAAGTTTTTAGCTAAAGAAATAACACCTAAAACCCATAGTGCATGAAGAGACATATCTAAAAAATCCATCACCTTATCTTTTTTTGTCTTCTTAGGCATAGCTTCGATAATCTGATCACAGATTTCCTTATATCTGCCTCCCATGACTTTTTTAATATTATCGCCTCGTTGCTGACCATCAATAATTAGTTCAATAATATCTCCTCTTACAACTTCTTGATTGTACTCTGATAAATCAGAACCCCGTAAGTAGACAATCATATTTGTATAAATTTCTTTGTTTTCATCAAATATCGCTTTTTCCCTATTATTATTTTTCTTTAATAATTCCTTTGCTAATTTATTCATGTTCTTTTCCTCCCATAAATAATTGATTAACCGCATGATCTAGTTCTTGCCAGTTAACTTTAAATTCACTTAGACTAATAACCCCCTTCTCAGTTAAATGATAATATTTGCGCTTCGGTCCGCTATTAGAGTCTTGTAAAGTAGCTTTCACAAGTTCACTTTTCTGTAGGCGCAAAATAATAGGATATATTGTTCCTTCAGATATCTCTCCAAATCCATATCGCTCTAACTGTTTCGAGATTTCATATGCATAAGTCTCTTGTTTTCGGATTATCTCTAAAATGCATCCTTCTAACACACCTTTTAACATTTGTGAAGGAATCATAATAAAACCTCCCATTTAGTATCTTGCAATGCAATATACAGGTATATTGTATTGCAAGATACTAACTTTGTCAAGTTTCTTTTTGCTCACTCTAAATGATAACATCATTCTCAATAAATTGATTTTTTATGAGCTATTAATAAAACGAAACCGCCAATCAAGAGAATTCATCTCCTGATCAGCGGTCAGCTCAATATATTAAATTCAATATCACCAATTTTTACATCTATCCTATCTCCACAACTCTATGACGTTATCTATTCTATCAACTCGACCCTACTTCATTTTTCGGTTCTTTTTCTATCCATCGATATGTTCCCGCGGACGCATTTAAAACTATACGTCGAGTAGACAAGATAAGTATAATCCTGCAAACCCAGTAAGTTCAAGGCTTACACCCTTGACATCAATGTTACGCATTCCACATGAGGAGTATGGGGAAACATGTCCATGCATTTTACCTTTTTTACTTTATATCCTTTCTCCTCTAAAATTCTCAAATCCCTGACCATGCTCTCGGGGTTGCAAGACACGTATACGATCTTCTCAGGGCTGAATCCGCATATGTCATCTATAGCCTTAGGGCTAACACCAGATCTAGGTGGGTCCACCACCACTATATCAGGACTGTCTTGGATTCGCGTCAAAGCCTCAGCTACATCCGCTGCGTAAAACACACAGTTGTCAAGGCCATTTAAGCGGGCGTTTTCATAGGCAGCTTCCACAGCCTCATTTACTATTTCCACACCTATTACCTTTCTAGCCCACGGTGCCATAACAATGCCAATAGTCCCTGTACCGCAGTACAGATCAAAAACCACCTTACCAGACAGATCCCCTGCCAAATCCTTTACTATGCTATACAGCGCCTCTGCTCCATACGTGTTGGTCTGGAAAAAAGAAAATGGGCTTATCTTAAACTTAAGGCCAAGCAACTCCTCTACGATATAATCCCTGCCGCACAAAACTTCAAGCTTTTCGCATATAACAGCATCTGATAACTTGTCGTTGTACGTATGCAAAATGCCAACTACATTGCCATTTAGGCGCAGCTTTTTTACCCTGTCAGCAAATTCACTTAAATCTGCGCTCAGTTGAGTCGTCGTGACCAGGTTTACGAGTATCTCCCCCGTTTTTAAAGCCTTTCTCACTACCAGATGACGCATATAACCGCTGTGGGTACGGGAATCATAATAAGGCAGGTGATTATCACGGCCATACTCCAGGGCGCATTTTAATATCTCGACATAGTCTTGGTCTACCAACATGCATTCGTTTAAAGGCACTACTTCATAAAACCTTGCCCTTTTGTGCATGCCCAGCGTCAGCTGTCCTTCAGCATCTCTGCCAAAAGTAAATTCCATCTTGTTCCTGTACCCGTTTTCTCTAGGGCTTTCCTTTATTCCCAGGAAATCAAATTGCTTTATGCCCGCACCATCCAGAAGCTTTTTTACCATATCTTCTTTTATTTTAAGCTGTTCTTGATAGCTTACGTTTAAATACATGCATCCACCGCATGACCCAAAAGCCGGACATATACCCTCTCGCTCATATGGTGACCTTTGTATAACGCTCACAGCGCGCGCTTCAACGGTTTTACCTTTTATCCTATTTACTGCAGCCCTTACCCTTTGGCCTTTTACAGCGCCTTTTACTTTTACTTTAAAGCCTTCCACATATCCTACGCCGTATCCAGGGTATTCTACATCAACTACATCCAATACTAGTTCCTGTCCTTTTTTCATACACACCCCTCGTATATTTTAAACCTATATCACGAGATCAAAAAAGCCCGTGCCTTTCCTATGCCAAAAGGCAATAGTGAATATGTTTCCGTAAATCTGCTAAAATCCACAAAGGTGCGCGGGCTTACCCATTCTTCTTCTAATATCCCGGCGATCCTGTGGGGCCCCATGAGGTTAAACAGTGTGGTGGCAGCTACCACTTTGATCTCGTTTCTTCCCTCTCTTAAAAACTCGGTTACATCAAATGCATAGGGCCTCCAGTATTTAATGCCGGCATACTGGCCATTTACGTATAACTTTACGCACGCTGCATTTACATCGCTTAGCTCTAAATAAACCCTCTGCCCTTTTTCCCTGTATTCAAAGCTAGAACTAAACTGAACCTTGCCCGCGTAAAAGGGATACCCCGATGCCGTTAAATCCCTGGAATCTGGCTCGCCCACCTCACTATCTATGGCAAAGCTCCTCCTGTCAAAATCCACAACGGCAAAGTTCCCAACTACGTACACCGTCTCTACCTCTGTAGGCATATGGTGTTCAAAGTCTTTTACCCTCACATGGCATCCAGGACCTGATATGTTGTTGTCCTTCTTGCCCTCCAGCGCCAGCACGTTTAACCCTCTGTGAATATAGCCTTTTAATGGGACCTTTGTGAAATTGACATCTTTCCAGCTCTTTTGGGGATCTAATGATCCCATCTCCCCTGGCTTTTTTAGTGGCTTTACTTCAACCCCATTGATGGTGATTTTATCTAGATTTTCTGCCATTTCAATCGCCGCAAATACATCTCCACAAGGTACGTTTAATACCTCAAATTTGTACTCCGCTCTAAACGGCGTGCCGTCAGGGGCTGCGTAAAAGTACCGATGCCATGCCTTGGCTACCGGTTGGTCTTGTAGCACTTTTTCGCCGTTTAAATACAAAGTCACGTCATTTAACGGCAATACATTTTGCTCTAAGACCTCTACATCCCACCTGTCTATGGTGCTTTGCTGTGCCTTGTCAAATTTAAAAGCTACACCGCTATCTAAAAAAGGTGGTACCGTTGGCGCCTTCATCTCTGATAACGGATAAAAAAGCAACATGCTGCCCGCTGGATATAACTTCACATCCACCTCTCTTCTACCGCTTTTAACCTTGGAAGGTATGGAGTACACATCACCGCTCATAAGGTCTAGAAGATACGGCATCTCTTCTCCAGGCAAAGATATTAAAGCGTCCACTTCTCTCTCTTCATCGGTATTGACTATAAATACCAGCTTACCTTCAGACGCGGTGCGGCTATGGCAATAGACTTTATCCGCGTTGGCCTCTGTCCTTTTGTCTGTAATCCTGATTCTTTCGCTGTAATACCTGTCGACTATCTCCAGCGCCTCATCTACGGAATCAACGCATATAACCTCTCGTGGCAAGTTCATGTCACCGGATATCCCATCGATCCTCTCCGGCACCGGCTTTATAAATATAAGCCTATCAGGCCCAGCTTGCTTTACAAACTCTTTTAGCAAAGCTAATGTAGTGGATCTCAGCGTAAGCGATGGCGGTACCAGCACAGTGGAATACTCGTGTTTCCCTATTATAAGCTTGCCTCTCTCTACCTTTGCGCTGTTTTCCATGATTATTTCGTCGCCGTAGTGAAAGTCCAGTTTTAAGGCCATCAGCTTCTTTGACAACATCTCAAAGGGTTTGTCGTACACGTTGTTCTCCACGGGGAATCCGTGCTTTTTATGAAGAGGAGAGTACTCGCTCCACACGCTGGCTATAGGGTGCACTACCAGTATATCCACATCCCTTTTGCCCTGAGAAACAGCGTAGTTTACCCTGCCTATGTAATCAGCAAACGGGCGCTCGCAATCCCACCATGGTTGCTGATAAAAAAGGTTTGCTGGATAGTCCCTCTTTCTCTCACCCCTCATGGAATAAAGGGATAGATGGGAATTTACAAAGCTTATGCCCAGCACAGCCTGCCAGTCAGCTATCCATTTGCGGTGATAAAAGCTCACCTGCTGTCCCACACAGCCAAATACCTCGCAAAAGGCCCTCTCTTTATCTAACTGGTCTACCGCTGATGTCACCTGCTTTACCGTCACCAGCTGCTGTACATGCCTGCCCAGTTTATCAATTCCGGGCCAGTGCATGAACTGGTAATGGGGCATGGCTGCGCCTATCCACTGCGTCTGGGATATGAGGCTATCTTCTGCCATAAAATGCCCCGTCATCTTGAGGTTGTTTTGTTCACACCAGCGGTAATACTGTTTAGTCCAACTGTCTACAAAAAGCCTCGTCGCAGCATCGTAAAAGTCAAAGCGCACCTTTTTGTAATCCCCTACGTCAAAGAACAACTCTTTCAGGTGATCCTCAATGGAATAGCCTTTTAGTCTTTTAAAGTATTCCGGAAGGCAATCAGACCACGGCACCGCCGGACAAAGGTAATCTCTTTCTCTAAGATAACAGGGCTCATCGGTGAATATCCCCGGTATTTCCTTTCCAAAGTACATCCCTACAGCCTCTTTATACCTTTCGTGGGTGCTATTTATAAATGCTTTTACCGTCTCAGGGTTCATAAGGTCCACGTAGCACGCGCCGTTAAACCACACATCTCCCAGAGGCGATACTCTTTTGCATATGACGTACTCCTCTCCATCCCACTTCACTTGAACGACAGGGGTATCATTTTCTGTAACTTCCTCAGGCTTTACTAAAACCAAAGCGCGGCTCCTATACTTTTCATCTGCTTCGGGGACTTCGCCCCCTGCAAATCCCGAGGGCCACTTGTCTTCGTCATACAGCCACGCATACGTGCCGGTGGCCTTAGCCTCCTCAGCACAGGTCTTTACCATATCCATCCATTCCCTGGATAGATAACCTGTCACAAGGCCAACGCGGGAATGCATAAAGTATCCGCCCCAGCCTTTGTCCGCCATCTCTCTTATCTGTCTCCTAAGTTCGTCCCTGTCCAGCCTGTCATTCCAGCTCCAGAATGGCGCATTTCTGTACATGGCACCAGGGTCTTTAAATTCCTTCAAATCCATTATTTATACTCCCCCTTATTTAATTAAATATAAGCTTTTTATTTCATCGCGTAACATGTAGGTATGATTTCTTCAGGATTTATCAGCACCGCAGAATTATCCCTTGCTCTTAAATTTTCAGATACATCAAAATCCATGACATCCCAAAAATTGCACTGGGACTCCACGTAACTTTCGCCAAAAGCCACAATAATCCTGACTTTATAAACCTGTCCTGGTTTTAACGCTATTTCTTTAATAGGCTTAGAGGTACCTATAATAAAGCACAGCTTTTCATCAGAGACCACAATTAAATTGTTTAAATTTTTAACCACGACGCTATGGCCGCTGATCATGGTAGGATTTACCTTCACCTTGGGAATAAAAACAGTTAAACTCCCGGATATGTTTTCAATATCCACATCCCGTATCAGTGCCCTTTTATTGTCAACCATGGAATCAATGGATACCACCTTTAACTTCGACGTCTTGCAGCCCGTCTCCAGTATATTATATGGGTTTAGATACCGCTGATATACCGGTGTGTATTCTTCCCCTACCTCCAGCGTAATATTGCCACCCGCTTTTGAATCTATAGTAGATGCGAACAAGGGAAATTTGCTCAAGGAAGGGACACAAAGCCAGTCCACGCTCAACCTCTCAGATATGGCAGCTGCCGTTATACCATTGCCAATAAAAGAACAGCCTTTCTTCACCGTTACCACCTCGTGTTCTGCTTACTTTACATAGTTCTCCAGTTCGCCTATGCCTTCAATAACAAATCTTATGGTATCGCCGGGCTTTACAGGGCCAACACCTGCGGGCGTTCCTGTGAGTATAACATCCCCTCCCTTTAGCGTCATCACAGAGGATATAAAGCTTACCAGTTTGTCCACTCCGAAGATCATATCTTTAGTATTACCGCTTTGCTTAAGTTCACCATTGACGTACAGCTTAAGTTCCAATCCGGCAGCAGGGTCCACATCTGTTTCAATCCATGGCCCAATGGGCAAAAAGGTGTCAAAAGACTTAGCCCTTGTCCATTGACCATCCTTATGCTGCAGGTCACGGGCAGTCATATCCAGGGCACAGGTGTAACCCAGGATGTGTTTCTTTGCCTCTTGCTCCGTAACATTTTTTATATCGTCCTTTATTACCACCGCCAGTTCCCCTTCATAGTCCAGCCTCTCGCAACAAGTTGGCTTTACTATCCACTGGCAAGGCCCGATCACAGCAGTAGAAGGCTTTATAAATAAAACAGGCTCCGGGGCCTCCCCCATCTCTTGAGCGTGGTCTTTGTAATTCAGCCCTACGCACACAGCCTTAGAGGGCTTAACAGGAGAAAGCAGCTTTACATCGCCCAGTCTATAGGTTTTTAAGCCTCCATCGGCATCCCCCTCGTATACCACATCGCTCTCTACAAAACCTGTATGCTCCAGTCCCTCATGACAAAAACGCACTATTTTCATAACGCTTTTCCTCCACTATCGATTTTTAGACAACCTGTACCTGCTAAAGGCCCTTGTAGCTACGTCCCCGGCCAATTTCACTTCTTCCACCCTAAAGGCCACAAGGAAGAAAGCGTACACTGCTAAGCCCAAAATTGATGAACCTGCAAAAGAAATACCCCATTTCAAAACGCCTTCAAAAGAAAGCTTTGCTGCCAGCCAATCATTAAAAAAGTATATGGTCACAGCCATAAGCGCGGTAGATGCAAATATCTTGCCTGTAGTTACAAGCATATCTGTTATCCCGATGCCGTTTAACTTTTTCCTTAAAGCAAAGAAAAGTAAAATAGAAGTAAGTATAGCCGCCAGAGAGGTAGACAGTGCAAGCCCTCCTACACCCATTATCCTGACCAGAAACAAGTTAGATACTATGTTGATTAAAACAGCGTATACACCGTATATCATAGGAGTTTTAGTATCCTGCAAGGAGTAAAAAGCTCTATTGATAACGTCTCTTACAGAAAAAGCTGTCATACCCACGGCATAATACAGCAGCGCTAATCCCGTCATATAAGCAGCCTTTTCGTCAAACGCTCCTCTTTTATACACAATGTTTATAATTGGTACCCTCAACAGCATAGTAATAGCTGTTATAGGTATCATAACCATAAATATGGCATTTACGGCCTTTTTAAAAGACTTTTTGTAACTGTCATAATCATTTAAAGAGATGTGCTTTGAAAGGGTAGGGTAGATAACCGTAGAAATGGCCGTTCCGAAGATACCCATGACAAACCCATTAAGTCTGTTTGCGTAGTTTAAAGACGCCACAGCACCTTCTTGCAATCCTGATGCAAAAATCTTGTCTACAACAACGTTGATCTGATTTACCGCAGAACCTATTAAGACAGGCAAAACGAGGATAAGTACCTTAAATACCCCTGGGTGTTTGAAGTTTAAGACAAACCTGTACCGATAGCCCAATTTATACATGTCTGGGATCTGCACCAGGAGCTGTAATAAAGTCGCTATGACTGTAGCAAAAGCTACAGCATATATGCCAAAATCTTTGGTAAATGCCACCAAAGCAATTATAATGACAATGTTATACGGGATCCCTATAAAAGCTGGCATTGTAAAGCGATTTTGAGCTTGAAGTACCCCTGTGGCCACATTGGCAAGCCCAATGAATACGATCATGGGAAACATGATTCTCGTCAACGCCACAGTGAGATAATATCGCTCTCCGACGTAACCAGGAGCGATCAGCTTTACAAGAGCAGGTGACAACACTATTCCACCGATGGATACGATGAAGCTGACCACCAATATTATATTTATTATATTATTGGTGAGGTCATAAGCCTTTTCTCTGCCTTCTCTTGTCACATACTCGGTAAAGACAGGAATAAAAGTAGTACCTATAGAACTGCCTATCAGCTGAAATACCACCAGCGGTATTGTGGTAGCCATAACATAAGCATCAGAAGCGGAGCTGGCGCCAAATTTTGCCGCCAGAACCGTCTCTCTGCCAAAGCCCAGAATTTTGCTGAGAAAAGCCAGTATCATTATTACACCTGCAGCTTTTGCGACTTTTACAGCATCAGACATGATATCCCTCTCTTTTCTTTCGTCTGAATTATATTATACAATTATTCGTGAATTTGTACAAGATCAGAACACTTTTTCAGCGATTTTAACTGCCTCCATAGCGTCTTTTCCGTAAAAGTCAGCACCTATGCTGCATGCATAATCCTGTGTCACTACAGCGCCGCCTACCATTACCTTGCATTGGGTTTTTTCTTTTATCAGCTTTACCGTAACTTCCATGGCCTTTAACGATGTGGTCATAAGGGCACTTAATCCCACAAGCCCAGCACCGCTTTGTACTACAGCTTTCAATACATCCTCAGGTGACACATCTTTACCCAAATCTATAACCTCGTACCCATAATTCTCCAAAAGAGCTCTGACAATATTCTTGCCAATATCGTGAATATCGCCTTTTACAGTGGCAAGGACGATTTTCCCCTTTGATTCGTTAGCTGAGGGGAACTTTTCTTTAATGACGTCAAAGGCTCCCTGGACAGCGCCAGCAGATTTTATGAGCTGGGGCAAAAAGTACTGCCCTGACTCATATCTATCTCCCACTTCATTTAAAGCAGGAACTATTATTTTATCGATTACCTCTAAAGGATGCTTCGTCACAAGTTCCGCCTTTACCGCTTCTATCGCCTGGGCTTTATTCCCTTCCAATATACTCTGGTATAAGCTCTCGTCTGAAATTGCTTCACCTTTTGCGCTCGCGTCGTCTTTTTGCCTTTTACTTTTACCGCCGTATGCTAAAATATATCGCTCGGCTC
Organism: Caldanaerobius polysaccharolyticus DSM 13641; assembly: GCF_000427425.1. Taxonomy (NCBI): domain Bacteria; kingdom Bacillati; phylum Bacillota; class Clostridia; order Thermoanaerobacterales; family Thermoanaerobacteraceae; genus Caldanaerobius; species Caldanaerobius polysaccharolyticus. The sequence goes on from NZ_KE386495.1 coordinate 374,044, forward strand.
CTTCGTCTCTGCCCGATAAGACTTCCGATGCCTTTATCACATGCCTGTACTCTTCCACAGAGGGATTTATTATAACAGCATCCAATCCAGCCCCTATAGCCATAGCCAGAAAAGCGCCGTTGAGTTTTTTTCTGTCAGGAAGACCGAAGGACACGTTGCTTACTCCCAATACCGTCTTAACTCCCAGGTTCTCTTTGACAAGCTTTATTGCCTTTATCGTCTCCATCACAGAGTCCTGATTGGAACTGGCAGTCAGCGTGATACAATCAATAAATATGTCCTCAAGAGATATACCGTATTTCAACGCCTTATCTACTATCTTTTTAGCTATTCTAAAGCGCCCTTCCGCTTTTGCCGGTATGCCCTGTTCATCCATGGTTAGCCCTATGACAGCAGCACCATACTTTTTTACCAAAGGAAGTATTGTCTTTATGCTCTCCTCTTGCCCATTTACAGAATTGACCAGTGCTTTTCCCTGGTAATACCTTAAAGCGCCTTCAATAGCCTCGGGATTGGAGGAATCGATGCAAAGAGGTACCCGTACCATCGCCTGCAATTCCAATACCACATCCACCATGGTCTTAATCTCATCGATGCCGGGAACCCCCACGTTCACATCCAGCACGTTAGCTCCCGCTTTGACCTGATCCAGCCCTTCCTGAATCGCTGGGTATATGTCGCCATCCTTTAAGGCTTTTGCCAGTTCTTTCCTTCCGGTAGGATTTATCCTTTCACCTATTATCATCAACGGCGATTTTTCGCTTAACCACACGGTTTTAACAGCAGATGCCAGCGCCGTTATGTCATTCCTCTTTTCCACTTCTGCCATGTCAAGTCCAGATTGGACCATCTTCTTTATATGGGCTGGCGTGGTACCGCAACACCCTCCTATCAGCGACACCCCCGCCCTGGCAAACAACCTGCAGGCGCTGGCGTACTCTTCAGGACCTACGGGGTACACCAGGCGCTCACCATCTACCACGGGCAATCCCGCATTGGGTTGGACAAAAACAGGCACTCTGCTGGCCTTTACCATGTTTTCCACCAACGGTACCATCTCCCGAGGGCCAAGGGAACAATTTATACCAACCCCGTCAACCCCTAAAGAGGACAAAACCACGGCGGCTGTCTCTACATCGGTACCGGAAAGGGTGCGGCCCATTTGATCAAAGGTCATAGAGCACAATACAGGCTTGTCGGTCGCCTCCTTCGCGGCCAGCACCGCCGCCCTCGCCTCATTTAAAACAGACATGGTTTCAATCAATATAATATCAGCACCAGCATCAGACAATATTTTTATCTGCTCATAAAAAGCGTTGTACGCCTCATCAAAGGAAAAATCCCCCACAGGTTGAACCAGCTTGCCCGTGGGCCCTACGGAAGCAGCCACCAATACCCCTGGGTATTTCTCAGCCGCTTCCCTGGCCAGTTTTACCCCTGCGGCGTTGAGCTCCGCAAGCCTATCTTCAAGCCCCCATTCTCCCAACTTAACCCTGTTGCCGCCAAAGGTATTGGTCTCTATGATCTGAGCCCCTGCCAAAATATATTCCTCATGTATTTCCTTAACCACATCAGGGTTCTGCACATTCAAAAGTTCAGGGCATCCTTCTTTAAAACCCATGTTCATAAGCATAGTCCCCATAGCTCCGTCTAGGTACACTATGCCGCTACGCATCAAATCTTTAAATTTCAAATTATCTACCCCCTCGCCCCAATTCTCTCGCTATCTCTATCACCGCGCTTAAACGACCTAACGGCATCACGTGAATTCCATCGGCAAAATCCCTGGCTTTTGTGGCAATTTCCACAGCTATTTTCACGCCACAGGTTGGATCAGCCTTTAACTGGCTCAAAATGTTTTCAGGTATTTTCACCCCAGGTACTTTTTCGTTAAAGTGAACTGCCATCTTATAGGATTTTAAAGGCATTATACCCATTATTATTTTAACGCCTAGATTGCCCACCTTATCTATAAATCTTCTGTAGGCGTCCACATCGTAAACAGGCTGTGTCTGGAAAAATGCAACACCTGCATCGATTTTCCTCTTCATCTTGTCTATTTCCAGATCTATATCAGGGTTTAAAGGATTTAAAACGCCTCCAATCAAAAAACCCGTTTTAGCGTTTAATTCGTTGCCGCTTATGTCAAACCCATTGTTTAGACTGCAGGCTATCTTGGCAAGACCTATGGAATCACAGTCGTAAACACCTGTAGACGAAGGGTTATCGCCCCTTTTAGGATCATCACCGGTAAGGGTCAATATATTGGTAATGCCCAGGGCCCATGCGCCCAAAAGCTCTGATTGAAGCCCCAGGAGGTTCCTGTCCCTGCACGTCAGGTGAAAGATAGTGTCTATGCCCAGCTGCTCGTGTATTATATGGGATAAGGCTATAGGGCTCATGCGCAAATTAGCCATGGGATTGTCGCATATATTTACCGCATCCACGTATCCACGAAGCTTTTTTATCTTCTCCAGCTCATCCCCAAAATCCGGTCCTTTTGGAGATTCTACTTCCGCTGTAATGACGAATTCGCCTTTGTGCAATTTGTCCTGCAACTTATTCATATCTTCCTCCATCTCTCCTATCTAATTTCCCTTATAATGTTTTCCACCTTTACCACAGCCGGTAAAAGCCTGACCTCTACCAGTGCATCGCTTACACACTTCTCCATTATATCATGGGTGAGCAATACGATTTCTGCCTCCTCCCCTTTTACATCTTTCTGTATAATAGACTGGAGGCTAACCCCATGGTCTCCAAAGGCCTTGGCAATTGACGCCATAACACCTGGCCTATCTTTAACCCTTATCCGTATATAGTACTTGCTCACAATACAATTCATATCGATTACAGGTATACTTTCATCGTACTGGCTTTCGACTCTGTTTACAGTGCCTGTTTTTATATTTCTTATGATATCTATAATATCAGCGACCACAGCGCTGGCCGTGGGCATCTGTCCGGCTCCTCTCCCGTACAGCATTATCTCCCCTATGGCATTTCCCTTTATGAAAATACCGTTAAAAACGTCATTAACTTGTGCCAGCGGATGGCTTTTATTTATAAGCGCAGGGTGAACCCTGAGCTCCAGGCCATCAGACCTTTGCCTTCCTATGGCCAGCAATTTTATGGCGTAACCCAGCTCATCGGCATATTTTATATCGATTTTGCTTATTTTCGTAATGCCCTCCGTGTAAATATCCATAACATCTATCCTAGCCCCAAAAGCCAGTGTAGCCAATATAGCCAATTTATACCTGGCATCATATCCCTCCACATCGGACGTGGGATCAGCCTCTGCATAACCCAACTGCTGGGCCTCCTTGAGGACGTCAGCGTATTCTCTGCCTTCATGGGCCATTTTGGTGAGTATGTAATTGGTGGTACCATTTATTATACCTATTATTTCATCAATCCTGTTGGCGGTCAAAGATTCTTTCATAGGCCTTATAATAGGTATACCTCCCGCAACGCTGGCCTCATAGTACACATCCACCCCTCGGCTTTTAGCCAGGCTCAAAATTCGCCATCCTTCTTTGGCCATCATCTCTTTGTTGGCCGTCACCACGTGCTTTTTGTTTTCAATAGCCCTCAACACGTAATCCAGGGTCGGATCTATTCCCCCTATCACTTCCACCACTATATCTATATCCGGGTCATCCAGTATTTCACCAGGGTCTGTGGTAAGCAATTTATTGTCTACTTTTACAGCCCTGCTCTTTGAAGGATCTCTTACCAGCACTTTTTTAATACTCACTTCTTCGCCTGTTCTTTTCTTTATAAGTTCATTATTTTCTTGAAAAATCTTTATAACACCGGAGCCTACAGTTCCAAGGCCCAATATCCCTATATTGATCATAAGCATACCTCCTGGATGTTTATAATATGAGTACATGTGTTTATAGATTAAGTACATAATATCATAAAAAACACCCCAGGTGCAACACCATGTTTAACCTGGGCTAAAAGATACGTCAGGTAAATTTTAAAACTAATAATTGACTTTTAAATAAATTATGATTAATATATAAATGTGAAAATATCATTTATATTAAAGTGAATTATATATAATACGTGTCTCCAATAATAATTATTGAGGTGATTGAATGAAAAAAAGCAATGTAGAAAAAACCTTCGCAATGATCAAACCAGATGGCGTCAGGCGAGGCCTTGTAGGTGAGATAATAAAAAGATACGAACAAAAAGGATTGCGCATAGTTGCGGCAAAACTGATACAGGCAGATAGAGAAACCGCTGAACAGCACTACAGTGAGCTCAAATCGAGATCTTTTTTCAATGAACTGATAGATTATATCACATCAGGCCCGATGATGGTCATGATCTTAGAAGGTGAAAATGCTATTAAAATGGTTCGAATGATAAACGGTCCCACCCATATCGAAGAAGCGCTCCCAGGCACCATAAGGGGTGATTTTGCTACATCCACAGCACATAACATAGTTCACGGCTCGGACAGCTATGAAAACGCTCAAAGGGAAATAAAGTTGTGGTTTCCAGAGCTAGAAGAAAATCAATTAAAGCTATCAGTCTTATAATTAAAAACATCTACATCGCGAAGATGTAGATGTTTTTAATTTCACTTAAAATACACCGGTTGACCGCTCTTGGCTGACTTGTAAATGGCTTCGAGTATCTGGCTTACCACATAAGCCTCTTCTGGCTTGACTACAGGCTCTTTGTCGTTGACTACAGCGTCGATCCATTGCCTTGCTTCCACTTCTCCCGGATCGGAGCTGTTGCCTTCAAAATAGGCAACGCCACCTGTTTCTAACTCGGGCTTGGTGGTGTACAGCCTGCTGTACTTCTCTCCATTGATCCTGAGCCCATCCAGCATATCAGCGCCAGCTTCTGTCCCGCATAATACAGTCATAGCTTCACCTATTTGAAGGGTATTCAAAGCCCAGCTGGCTTCCAGAATAATCGTCGCCCCATTTTTCATCTTTACGAATCCAAAGGCAGAATCCTCTACAGTAAACTTATCAGGATCCCAGGGACCCCACGCGTTAGCAGCGTTTTTCCTGCTCCCCAACTTGTGATATGTAGTACCTACCACCATTTCAGGCTCGTAATTGTTCATCATCCACAATGTGAGGTCAAGGGCATGCGTCCCTATGTCAATCAGCGGTCCACCGCCTTGTTTCTCTTCGTCTAAAAAGCTACCCCAGGTAGGAACAGCGCGGCGCCTTACAGCTAAAGCCTTTGCGAAATAAATCTCTCCCAATTCCCCGTTGTCACAGAGCTGCTTTAAGTACTGCGAATCAGGCCTAAAACGGTTTTGATAACCTATAGTCAATTTTTTACCTGTGCGTTTTGCGGCGTCTACCATCTTTTTGGCTTCTTCCGAGTTTATGGCCATGGGCTTTTCGCACATCACGTGCTTACCCGCTTCCAATGCATCTACAGTGATGTAAGAATGGGCGTCGTTGGTAGTGCACACATGCACCACGTCGATATCTTTCACCTTAAGAAGATCCCTGTAATCTGTAAACACTTCTGCGTCATGGGTACCGTACTTTCTGGCTCCTTCTTCTGCCCTCTCCCTGATCAGATCACAAAAGGCAACCATTTCAACGTTTTCAATCTTAGCGAGATTGGGCATATGCTTACCATTGGCTATGCCACCTACTCCTATAATCCCTACCCTAACCTTTTTGTCCGAACCCATTAGAGAAACCTCCCTGTTAAACGTTATACACAAGCATACAAGACAAGGCAGATTCTTCTCGTATGCTCGATCTTAATCATATCACAACTGTTGGGCGGTTGCAACAACAATATTTTAGATTAAACGCATCCCATCGCTTTAAGGTTTTTAAGGCTTATGCCAAGGCTTTCAAAGGGATCTCTCTGGCATATATCCTGCTCTACTATAAGCCATTCTACACCGGCGTAATCACACGCCTCAATTATGGCCGGCCAGTTTAAGTTGCCTTCTCCTACTTCTGCCATCATCTGCCCATCTTTGCCCATAACCATGTCCTTAAAGTGAACCACCGGCGCCCTCCCCTTTAGCCTCCTTATCCAATCAGCAGGATCTCCCCCTCCGTGCTGCACCCAATAGGTATCTATTTCGCTGAAAAATACCTGAGGATCACTTTCTTCGTACAGTATTTCAAGCCCTGTTTTGCCATCAAATTTTTGAAACTCAAAGCTGTGGTTATGATATACGAATACAAAGCCGGCCTCAGCCAACCTTCTGGCTACCTCTGAGGCTTCTTTTGCAAACCTCTTAAATCCGTCTTTTCCTTCTTTCCTGTACTCAGGTGGCATGCTGCCTACTCCCACGTATTTGCAATTCCAGAGCTTATGCTCTTCTATTACATCCTGCGTCTTATCCCTTAATCGCTCAAAAGAATCGTGGGTTGCGCATATATAAAGTCCTTCCTCATCCGCGATTTCCTTTAACTTTACCGGATCTATAGGGCCAAGGGCTGAAAGCTGAACGGCTTTGTATCCCAGCTGACTCACTTTGTGCATGGTAACCTTTATGTCCTCAGGGGTCTTGGTGTAATCCCTGAGGGTATAAAGTTGTGCGGCTATCTTTGACATAAAAACTCTCCTCCCCTTTATTTTATAATCTCGCCCATGCCTCTAATAACGTCCTCTTGGCATTGGCTATAACCACTTCCGGTGACTCATTGGGAAGAGGTTTTACCTCAAAGCTTACTATAGGAGGATTGGTGTCATTTAAAAAGCCTATATCAAAGAGTACCCTGAGGAATTGCACAAGCTGCGGCACATCGTTTTCTCCTCCCTTTATACCGAACCTGGGATGAGCGTCACCGTAAGCCACGTGGTCTTTATCTTTCACAACGCAATTGCCTATATGGACATGGGTCAGATGATCTTTTACAGGTATGAGAGCCTGCTCAGGGGTTTCATTTAGCAGCGGCAAGTGACTCAAATCCACCACCAGCCCAAAATTATCGCATTTCTTCTTCACCATTTCAGCAAGCTGTACCGCATCAGCAGTGGGACCAATAAGGGATTTTTTCTCTACGTCTCTGTCAAACACCTCCAACTCTACCAGCATATCTCCTTTGGATTTAGCGTAATCGCAAATCTCCTGTATAGACTCACAGAGCAACTCCATAGCCTTTTGTTTGTTTTCTTCGCCAGGGTATTTCCCGCTTAAAAACGCTATACCCTGCGCACCCAGGTAATAGGCTTCGTCCACCCCTTCTTTTATGGTGTCCACAGCTTTTCTCCTCAGACTTTCGTCAAAAGAGTTGAGGTCAAAGCCCGTGGTCAACAACCGAGGTTGTGCGCCGTAAGCCACAGTAACATGGGCCGCCTCCAATCGATTTTTGACCTTATCTCTCACAGAATCATCCTTAACCCATGAGACCTCTACGGCGTTAAAGAACTCGTCCTCCAGTATTTTCTGCAATGTCTCAAAGACAGGTCCTTCTCCTTTCATGGTGTCAGGAAACGCCATAAAGTGAATTATCCCCACCTTCATGTACTTATACATGCTTTCATTCACCCTGATCTACCTCCTTAATCATATTTCAGCCAGTTTATCGTAAATTGGCTCAAGGGCTTTGTAAATTTCGTTGTAAATACCGTACAGTTTAGAATAAAGCCTGTAATTGCCCCCGTCAGGCAAATACTCTTTTACAATGCCGTTGAGCCTCTTAGAGCAAGCTTTCGCATCGCCAAACACCCCAACGCCGGTGCCGGCCAGTATCATCGCACCCAATGACGCCGCATCGGTTACTGCTGGGACTTTTATGGGCCTTCCGCATACGTCAGCCTTTATCTGGTTCCACAAAGCGCCTTTCGCGCCGCCCCCCATAGCCACGATCTCGTCTACAGATAGCCCCATAGACTGCAATATATCCAGGCATGCCCTTATCTCATAAGCCACACCTTCCAGTATAGCCCTGCCTATGTCTCTCTTTTTGGTATTGAGGGTAAGCCCCAGCAAAGCTCCTCGTGCACTGGCATTCCACCTGGTGGATTTAGCCCCCATAAAAAAAGGTAAAAGCACTAAACCACCAGCCCCCGGGGAACTCATGGCCAGTTCTCTGTCGATAAGCGCGTAATCCCTTTCCCCGATCTCACCGGCTACAGACGTCTCCATGGCGCAGAAGTTGTCCCTAAACCACCTGTTTATAGTGCCAGACGTGGTCATCCCCTGCTCTATAAGCCAATGACCTCTCAAAACGTGGCAGGATATTATAACCCTTTCATCTACCTGGTCTACCAAGACATCGGTCCCCATAGACACATTGGTAGTAGTACCTGTAGACTCCATGGCCCGGTTTCCAAAAATCCCTGCTCCCAGCGCTTCACACTGCCTGTCACCGCCTCCCACCACCACCGGGATTCCTGACCTGATCCCCATCAATGGCGCCACGTCGTCCTTTACGTACCCCACCACTTCGTCGGAATACTTTATCGGTGGAAACTGCTCTTCTTTTACGCCTATGTAGTCAAATATGTCTTTAATCCAGCACCTGTTCTTTACATCCAGCATCATGGTCCTGGACGCCAGGGAGTAATCGGTGGCGCACTCCCCCGTCAGTTTATAGGCTATATACTCTTTGGGCTGCAGGAATTTATAGGCCTTCTGGATGATCTCGGGCCTGTTTTCTTTGTACCATAAAAGCTTTGTAGCAGTAAAAGTAGAATCAGGGATCATCCCTGTCATCCTGTGGAGGTTTTCCCTGCCGTAATGATCCACCAATTCCTCAGCCTGGCCCTTTGCCCGCCTATCCATCCACAATATGGCATCATCCAGCTTATTTCCCTCCCTGTCAATGGGCACCACCGTTTCGCGCTGGGAGGAAAGCCCTATTGCTATTATCTCCGGCATGTCCTCAAGCGATGCAATGCAGCCCTTAACCGTGCTTACAGCCGCACCCCACCAATCATCGGGGTCCTGCTGCGCCCATGTAGGCTTTTCCTGATATATAGGGTACTCCTTACCCTGTTCCGCAAGTATTCTGCCCTCCAGGTCAAATACGATGGCCTTGCACGCAGTAGTACCTATATCCAGCGTCAATATGGCCTTCAACATCCCCACCACCTTTCCAAGATCCGCCTTTTTACCTCACCAGTATATCCGGCCTTAAAACCCTCTGCCCTTCATACTCTACTTCTATCAAGGGATACTCCCCCGTCTGGGTGATAATTTCGTTTTCCCCTTCACGAACCAGTATGGTATCTTCTGACTTGGTCCCGCTTATGGAAGGATTCCATGCAAACGCTTGGTTTGCACCTATTACAATATCCATATCAGGAGTGGCTTTATATTCCCGGGAACTATAACCAGTAAGCCCTCCTTGATGGTGGCATTTCCATTGCCCCTCAAAACCCGTCTCTTGGTACGCCTTTATGGCCTTTTTGAATACCTGACCCACGGTGTTGCCCGGCCTGGTATTGGCTATAAAACACGCGTCTACTCTTACAACAGCTTCAAACCTTTTCCTTATCTCATCAGGTACCTGTCCAAAGCAAACAAGCCTTGTAGCGGATACCCATAAGCCGAACTTCATGGCATTCACCGCTACAAGGGCGTACTTGTCCAATCTCTTATCCGTGGGCAACGGATGGCGGTATTTTTCCGCGCGCCAGTCCGTCCCTACCAGGTGCACAAAAGGCTCCAGCCCTCTATCAAGGCACTTTTTACACAACACCCCGCTTATCTCCCACTCGCTCATCCCCGGCAATATCTCCCGACAAGTCTCCTCCACCGCCTGACCTACCAGTCTGCCAATCACCTTGTACCTTTCTACATCTTCCTCGCACAGCGTGTACCTAAGCAAGGATATTTCCTTTTTAAGCTGCACATCAGTTATGAACTTGCCATTTCCCAGCGCGCTATATATGCACCTATTCTGCCCGTTAACCTCATGCCAGCCGTATTCAATTACCTCTATCTCATCGCCGATCTCTTCTTCTTTCAGCCTTTGAGCTTCGATATTATTAGCTATGAGAAAAACGCGGTCTTTGGTTATGAGAATCGGGGCAACAGACCCTTCGCTGTTGCCGTTTATATAAGCTCTGCCTCCTGTAAGCCACGAAAAATTGACCTGCTGGGTAACGAGGATGCCTTCCACGCTGCACTCCTTTAACAAATCCCTCAGCATCTTAACTCTTGCAAGAAAGATAGACATATCGCCACTACCACCTTTAACAGATTACAACCTTAACCATATCCTCCAACCTGCGAAGGACTTCCTCATCGGCATTACCTGCCAGTATCAAGCAGTCCACATCTGAAAAAGACGCAAAAGTAATCAACGCATTTTTACCTATCTTGCTGGAATCTGCCACCACTATTTTTTCTCTGGCCGCCCGTATCATCGATTTTTTCACTTCCGCGCCGTAAATATCAGACGTGGTAAAGCCCTTTGTGAGGGTTATTCCGCTGGTGGCTATAAACGCCACATCCACATTGTAACTTTCAATGCTCTTCTGGGTTTCAGGACCGTACAAAGCCATGGCCTCTCCTGATAATTTACCTCCTGTCACGAAGACGTTTATGGCGCTTTTTTCTTTAAGTTCGTAGGCTATGTTTATATCATTGGTGATAACTGTCATCTTTTTGTTATCAAGCTTTCTGGCTATTTGAAAAGTAGTAGTACCTGCATCCAGCAGCACAATGCTCCCTTCTTTTATAAACTCCACAGCCTTTTCGGCTACAAGCTTTTTCTCTTCCAGGTTTTCCGTCGCCCTTATGGAAAGAGGTGGCACAGTGGCGCTTTCCACAAGCACAGCGCCACCGTAGTTTCGCTCCAGTATTCCCTCGTTTTCCAGAGCTTCTAAATCCCTTCTTATAGTCTCCTCAGATACGTTAAACAAGCGGCTTAGCTCATTTACCTTTACGTACTTTTTTTCTAATATGATCCTTTTTATTTCTCTCTTTCTGCTCGCAGCTATCAATCAGATCCCTACTTTCCCAGTTTATTTAAAACTTCTCTGTTCACCAAAGTCCTTGGCACCCTGCCCTCATAAGCATCCAGTATGTTGCTGGCAGCGAGTATGCCCATATCCTCCCTAGACTTGGTCGTAGCGCTTCCGATGTGGGGCAGTAGCACCACATTGTCCATCTCATATAATTCCGGTTCTGCTGCCGGCTCGTTCTCATATACGTCCAGCCCTGCAGCAAATATCTTTCCCTCTTTAAGCGCCCTGACCAACGCCTTTTCGTCTACGATAGGACCTCTCGCTGTATTTATCAAAACAGCCGTCTTCTTCATCAAATCAAACTCCTTATCCCCTATAAGATGCCTTGTAGACGGCAACAGCGGGCAATGGATGGACACGAAATCCGATTCTCTCAACAAAGTCTCCTTATCCACATACTGACCGCCTGTTTGCTCTTCAAATCGGGGGTTGGGTTTTTCATCAGCGTACAATATCCTCATGTTAAATCCCTTAGCCTTCACGGCAAATGCAGTGCCTATCCTGCCAGCACCTATAACGCCTAAGGTCTTCCCCGATACACCCTGTCCTAACAACAGCATAGGGCTCCAGCTTTTATACTTGCCCGCTCTAAAGTATTTATCCGCTTCCACAATCCTGCGGGCAGCAGCAAACAGCAATGCCCATGCCAGCTCAGCTGTGGCATCAGTCAACACATCAGGGGTATTTGAAATCATGACGCCTCGCTGTGTAGCCGCATCCACATCTATATTGTCGTAGCCCACAGCGTAGTTAGCAATTATCTTAACCCCTTTAGCAGCATCCAGCAACTCGGCATCCACTTTATCCACCAGCTGGGTCAGTACGGCATCCCTGCCCTTCACCTTTTCCAGTATCTCTTCCCTGGTAAGAGGCCTATCCTCAGGATTAACTTCGACGTTAAAGTGCTGCTCTAAAAATTCCATCGCAGCAGGGGGCAACATCCTGGTAACGTAAACATTCCACTTTTCCACCTTAAAAACCTCCTCCGTGTATTTTTACATTATTCTATCCAATACATCTTTAAGGGCTTTATAAGCTACGCCAAAAAGCTCAGGGCCACCGCCCGGCAAGCTGTTGTTCAAATGGGGTTCTATGGACAAAAAGCCTTCAAATCCGCCTTCATACAGGCTTTTGAGCAGCTCCTCTACGCGCCCATCGCCCTGCCCTACAGGCGTCACCACACCTCCATCAAATTTAGCATCCTTTATGTGTACGTACTTAATATAGTCTTTTAAAAGTTCATAGGCATCAGGATAAGGCACTACGCCGCACTGAACAAAATTGGCAGGATCAAAGGTAGCCCAAAGGTTAGGGCTGTTTACGCCCTTTAAAATCTTCAAACACCTATCAGCCGTATCGCCGTATATATCTTTCTCGTTTTCATGGAGGAGCACCAGGTCCTCCGCCCTGGCCATGTCAGCCATTTTGCCTATCCTGTCCACCACCATGCTCTCGTACTCATCCGCTTTCCCTTTGGGAGGATAAAAGGAAAACATCCTTATATATCTGGTACCCAATATATGAGCCACTTCCATGCACCATTTAAATTTATCCAGGTACTTATCAAAGTCCACCGATATGTCCACCTTGCCGATAGGCGAGCCCACTGCAGATACCTTAAATCCTCTGCTGTCCAGCCTTTCCTTTATGCCTTCCAGCTCTTGTTTCGTGTAATCCAGCACAGGCTTATCAGCAGATCTAAATTCTATATACTTTACGCCGTGAGCGTCCAGCACGTCCATCTGCACACCCAGGTCCTTGCTGATCTCATCGGCAAATGCAGACAACACAAACCGCGCCATAAGCACTCCCCCTTTTACCCTCATTTTAACGGAAGCTTTACGGGTTCATGCCTTCTCGCCGACTCGTATATAGCCAGGATGATTTCAAGGGGTTTTCTCCCCTCTTCCCCTGTGACCTTAGGATCCCTGCCCTCGTGTATAGCATCAATCATGTCCTGGATCTCTTTTTTATGGGAGCTATGCCATATATCAGCTGAGCTGGTGCCCACAATCAATTTCTCTTTGACATCAGCCGTCTCCGGTTTTGCCTCACCACTTTTGAGTTTCCACTCCTTAACCCTGTCATTTTCCACAATAACGCTTCCTTCGGTTCCATATATGTCCAATCGCGTGCAAAAGCCAGGGTATGCCGCTGTGTTGCCTTCAATAACCCCTATGGCTCCGTTTTTAAATTTTACCGCCGCTATGGCCTCGTCCTCCACCTCTATCCTCACGTGAGCTCTGGTAGCGCAATAAGCGTAAACTTCCTCCACGGGTCCCATGATGTGCTGCAAAAGGTCCACGTAGTGTATAGACTGATTCATCAACGCCCCTCCGCCGTCCAATTCCCACGTACCTCTCCAATCGCCGCTGTCATAATACTCCTGGCTCCTGTACCACTTGGTATGAGAACCGCCGAAGTTCAACTGGCCCAACTTGCCCTCATCCACTGCTTTTTTAAGTACCACGATATCGTCGTCAAAGCGGTGCTGGGATATGGTGCACAGCTTAACTCCAGCTTCACGGCAAGCTTTTATAAGAGCATCAGCTTTTTCCAGCGTCACATCTATGGGCTTTTCCACTATGACATGCTTGCCCGCGCTGGCAGCGTCAATCCCTACCATGGCGTGCAAACCACTGGGTGTGGTTACGTTTACTACGTCCACATCTTCCCTTTTCAACAGCTGGTGATAGTCGGTATAATAATCGCAATTGTACTCCTGGGCAAGCTTTTTAGCCCTTTCTTCGATTATATCAGCTACAGCCACCAGTTGAGCGTCAGGCAACTCGCTTATACATCTGGCGTGGGTTTTAGATATAACTCCACACCCCACAATAGCAAAACCCAGCTTTTTTTTCATCTTTAATCCCCCTAACTAATCCCAAATAATTGTTGCTTTATGCCTGTTTAATATTATATATTCAACATAAATCAAAAAAATCCTTCATTTTTTAAAAAATATAAGAGCTCATGTATCACATAAGCTCTTACATCATTTGTTTTTCAGTTTTTTAAACAACTCGTCCTCGTTTAACCTGTAAGATATGGTAAACAAACTGTCGCTTAAATGAACGCTTTCAACGATTACATCGTCAGGGACATTTATATCCACCGCAGAAAAATTCCAGAACGCTTTAACCCCCACAGCTATCAACCTGTCCGCAATTTCCTGAGCCCTCTCTTTGGGTATAGTCAAAATAGCTATATCTATAGGGTTCTTGCTCACGAAATCTTCCATAAGGTCCACATCCAGCACTTCCACATCCCGGATCTTTAGACCTATAAGTTTAGGATTTACATCAAACAAGGCCTTCAGCCTAAACCCCCAGATCTGGAAATTGGTATAATTGGCTATTGCCTGTCCCAGATTTCCCGCTCCTACTATAATGGAATCATACGTTTTCTCAAGCCCTAATATCATGGTTATCGCATCGTACAGATCTTTAACATTATACCCATAGCCTTGCTGACCAAAACCGCCAAAACTATTGAGATCCTGCCTTATTTGAGAAGCCGTAACACCCATTTTTTTGCTTAATTCCTGCGAAGATATCCTGGTAACACCGTTGTTTAAAAGCTCTCCTAAATACCTATGGTATCGGGGTAATCGCCTTATTATAGCCATAGAAACTTTCGTATCTTTCGCCATATCGTCACCTCTCAATTATACTCCATTTCATTATATATTTTCCAGATCAATAAGTCAATATTGATTGACATTTGAAAATAACGCGATATAATATAAAGAAAAAATATAATTCATCCTTCGGGGCAGGGTGAAATTCCCGACCGGCGGTATGCAGCAATAAGCGCTGCGAGCCCGCAAGCCACACCTGTGGTAGATCTGGTGAGAGGCCAGAGCCGACAGTAAAGTCTGGATGGGAGAAGGATTAATGTCTAATACCTAAGAAAAGTGCATGCCCTGAAGTATTATTACTTCAGGGCTTTTTTAATGCGTTGCCTACATCAGGAGGTGATAAATTGCACAACCCTGAGCATTATATGGAACAGGCATTAAAACTGGCTGCAAAAGGCTGGGGCTTGACAAATCCCAATCCGTTAGTTGGAGCTGTTATAGTAAAAGACGGCAAGATCATAGGCGAAGGCTATCATCAAAAAATCGGAGGTCCCCATGCTGAGATAAACGCCTTGGAAGACGCCCGCAAAAAAGGCCATGACGTTACAGGCAGCACATTGTACGTAAACCTGGAGCCTTGCAGCCATTACGGCAGGACACCGCCCTGCAGCGAAGCTATAATCAAAGCAGGTATCAAAGAGGTTTACGTGGGCATGAAAGACCCCAATCCAAGAGTATCCGGTCGCGGCATAAAAATGCTACAGGATGCTGGTATAGAAGTAAATGTAGGGATTCTAGAAAAAGAAGCCATAAAATTAAACGAAATATTTATAAAGTATATAACGACAAAGATGCCTTTTGTAATTATGAAAGCCGCAATGAGCATAGACGGTAAAATCGCTACATTTACAGGAGACTCAAAATGGATTACATCAGAAACATCCAGAGAATACGTTCGAAGGATACGTGGCAAGGTAGCATCAATAATGGTAGGTGTAAACACGGTTATAAAAGACGATCCACTCCTTACCACCAGGATCGAAGGATTAAAAGACCCTATGAAAATAATAATCGATAGTTACGGCAGAACGCCCTTAAACTCTAATGTTTTAAAATCCGGCGTTAACACCATTATATTTACCACCGATTTGATAGATAAAAATAAATTAAGTGAGCTAAAAAAATACGCTGATGTCATTGTATTAAAAGCAAAATCAACCCATGTCCCCCTTAAAAAGGTCATGGAATACCTGGGACAAATGGAAATTGACAGCGTCCTCTTAGAAGGCGGTGGTACCCTAAATTGGTCAGCAGTTAAAGATGGCATTGTGGACAAAGTAATGTTTTTTATATCCCCGATGATAATAGGCGGTGTAGGAGCAAAAACACCTGTAGAAGGCAATGGATTTGAAACCATAAACCAATGCCTTAGGTTAAAAAACATCACCGTTACTACAGTAGATACCGACATCTTGTTAGAAGGTTATTTTTAAAAAGCCATCTGCGGCATCATATAGAAAGGCAAAGGGGGGATATTTTGTTTACAGGTATAATCGAAGAAATAGGCGTAGTAAAAGAAATATCATCAGGGCAAAATGCAAAAATTTCAATCACGTGTAACAAGGTTTTAGATTCCACTAGCATAGGTGACAGCATAGCTGTAAATGGCGTATGTCTAACCGTAACCCAAAAAACGAATGACGGTTTTACTGCCGATATAATGCCCGAGACGTATAATACGACCACACTGTCGTTTATAAAAAAGGGCGATCGCGTCAATCTAGAAAGAGCTCTTTCTCTAACAAAGAAACTCGGCGGACATATCGTCACGGGTCACGTTGATGGCATTGGCACTATTGTAAATAAGATAAACAAATCAAATGCCGTTATATTTAAGATTACTTTAGAAAATCAATTATTGAAATACATTGCACGCAAAGGTTCTGTAGCCGTTGACGGAATAAGCCTAACCGTAGTTGAGGCTGGCGCGTCTTACTTTACGATTTCTACAATACCACATACCTTAAAGGAAACCACCCTTTCTTTTAAGAAAATAGGCGATAAGGTAAATATAGAGACGGACATATTGGCCAAATATTTAGAAAGACTTACTGCTTTTAAAGATACTTATGAAATCCTTAAAGATTGCGGATTCTTATCAGATCAGAGGTGATTACATGTTTATCTCTATAGAAGAAGCTATAGAAAAAATCAAAGAGGGACAGATGCTCATCGTAGTTGACGATGAAAGTAGAGAAAACGAAGGAGATCTATTGATGGCAGCCGAAAAAGTAAAGGCAGAACACATTAATTTTATGGCCAAATACGGGCGTGGGTTGATTTGCGTACCTATGACTGCTAAAAGGTTAAAGGAACTAGATATCCCGCCCATGGTAAGCCCGAACACCGACGCAAAGGAAACAGCCTTTACTGTTTCGGTAGATTATAAAGGCACGACTACAGGTATATCAGCCTACGAAAGGTCATTGACAATACAAAAATTAATTGATGACAATTCAAAACCTGATGATTTTACGAGACCAGGTCACGTATTCCCGCTTATGGCAAAGGAAGGTGGAGTCCTGGTACGAGCAGGTCATACCGAAGCAGCAGTTGATCTAGCTAGAATAGCTGGGTTAAAACCAGCAGGAGTTATATGCGAGATAATGAAAGACGATGGAAAAATGGCCCGCTTACCTGATTTGATAGAATTTGCCACAAAGCATCACCTGTCAATAGTATCTATTGAAGAATTAATCAGGTACAGGCGCAAAACAGAAAATTTAGTAAAAAGGATAGCAGAAGCGCAATTGCCCACCAGATACGGGGATTTTAAAATAATCGGTTATGAAGAGGCAATCAACGGTAAGCAACACATAGCTCTTGTAAAGGAACCTATAGGCCCTGAGCCTACTTTGGTAAGGGTACACTCCGAATGCCTTACAGGAGACGTACTTGGGTCATTGAGGTGCGATTGCGGCGATCAACTGCATAAAGCCATGGAGATCATTGGGCAAAAAGGCGGGGTGCTCCTTTATCTAAGACAGGAAGGCAGAGGTATTGGACTGCTTAACAAAATAAAGGCATATCACCTGCAAGACAAAGGCTATGACACTGTAGAGGCCAACATACGCCTGGGATTCCCCGAGGACTTGAGAGAATACGGTATAGGGGCGCAAATCCTAAAGGACCTGGGGTTAAAAAAATTGAGGATCCTCACTAACAACCCAAAGAAGTTGTCCGGTCTTACCGGATATGGCCTTGAAATCGTAGAGAGGGTTCCCATAGAGATTTGCCCCAATGAGCACAACGAATATTACCTTAAAACCAAAAAGCTTAAAATGGGACACATATTAAGCTATAACTTCAAAGGAGGAGCATAAAATATGACCAATGTGTACGAAGGAAAACTGGTAGGTAGTGGTAAAAAATTTGGCATAGTTATAAGCAGGTTCAACGAGTTTATAACCAGTAAACTGTTATCAGGTGCAATAGATGCATTGACAAGGCATGGAGTAAATGAATCTGACATCCAAATAGTTTGGACACCTGGATCTTTTGAAATACCATTAATAGCAAAAAAGATGGCCCAAAGCAAGAAATATGACGCCATTATATGCCTAGGCGCTGTCATAAGAGGAGAAACCCCTCACTTTGATTACGTGGCTGCAGAGGTTTCAAAAGGAATAGCAAAAATATCCCTTGATACAGGTATACCTGTGATATTCGGCGTGTTAACAACAGATACTATAGATCAAGCCATCTCCAGAGCAGGAACAAAATCAGGCAACAAAGGATTTGAGGCCGCTGTAGCAGCCATAGAAATGGCCAACCTGTGTGAATTGCTGGAAAGGAACTTTTAATTGTGTTAAAATAGCACTGGGAGGTTTACATGATGCTAATTCTCAGTGCTAAAAATATCACCAAATCTTACGGAATAGACACGGTATTAAAGGACATAAATTTTAACGTAAATTCCGATGACAAAATAGGTATCGTAGGCGTAAATGGCGCAGGTAAGTCCACTCTGCTTAAAATACTGGCAGGACTGCTTTCTCCTGATGAAGGGGAAGTCAAAATATACGGCGTGGATACAAAAGTGGGTTACCTGGATCAAAACGGCGTTTTTGATTCTCCCAATACAGTTTACTACGAGCTATTGAGCGTATTTGACGACCTGATGCAACTGGAAAAGGAGATACACCAAAAGGAACGCGAAATTTCATCTTGCGATGATGGCGATAGATTGCAACAGTTGTTGGATGAGTACGCTGCCATGAGGGACAGATTTGAAAAATCCGGGGGATTTGAATTCGAAAGCAGAATAAAGGGGGTCCTGGCCGGGCTGGGCTTTGGAAAGGAAAGCTATGAAATGCCTATAAGCGCCCTAAGCGGCGGTGAAAAGACCAGGATAGCCTTGGGCAAGCTATTGTTAAAAAAACCCGACATATTGCTTCTGGATGAACCTACAAACCACCTTGACCTGGATTCCTGTGAATGGCTGGAGGATTTTTTAAGAGATTATAAAGGCTGTGTTATGATCGTATCCCACGACAGGTACTTTTTAGATAAAACTACAAACCGGACCTTTTATATAAAAAATGGAAAATTAAGTGAATACAACGGAAATTACTCGTATTACGTACAACAAAGCCAATTGCAAAAAGAAATAGCTGAAAAAAGGTATAAACAACAACAACGGGAAATCGCCAGAATAAAAGAAATAATAGCCGTGCAAAAAGCCCGTGGCACGGAAAAAAGCGTTAAGATGGCCCAAAGCAAGCAAAAAATGCTGGACAGGATGGAACTTGTAGAGAAGCCCGAAGGCGAAGATCCTCAGCCTTATTTTTTCTTCGACATAGATGTAGAGTCATCCAACGACGTTTTAAAGGTGGAAAATCTCTCTAAATCCTTTGATAGGCAGATTTTTAAAGGGGTTTCTTTTAGCATCCAAAAACAAGAAAGGGTGGCCATAATAGGGCCCAATGGCTCAGGAAAATCCACTGTATTCAAAATAATATGTGGCGTAATTCCCTCCGACAGTGGAACAATACAGTACGGCAACAATGTGCGCATTGGGTATTACGATCAAGAGCTGTCCAGCCTCCACCCTGATAAATCTGTTCTGGACGAGCTTTGGGATGAATACCCTCGCATGACGCAAACAGAAGTAAGGAGCATATTAGGGTGTTTTCTCTTTAAGAACGACGATGTTTTCAAAAAGGTCAAGGATTTAAGCGGTGGAGAAAAAGCCCGCCTTTGTATGGCCAAATTAATGCTTAAAAACGCCAATTTTCTTTTGCTGGATGAGCCTACTAACCACTTGGATATAAATTCAAAAGAGGCATTGGAGGATGCACTGAAAAATTACCAAGGCACCATACTGGCTATATCCCACGATAGATACTTTGTTAATAAAATAGCTACCAGGATTTTAGAGCTGACTCCTGAAGGAGTCGTAAATTATTTAGGTAATTACGATTATTATATCGAAAAAAAGAAGAAGGAAAATATAGGTACACAACCTCTTAAAAGCCAAAAAAGCAAAACCCAGGAGAGAAACGAGAGAAAAAAGGAGAGAGAAAAAAAACAGCTCGCCGCTCAGCATAAGCGCCAGCTATCCGAGCTAGAGCAAAATATAATCGACACAGAAAAGAAAATCGCAGAATATGAAAAGTTGCTATGCAATCCAGACATATACAAAGATCCCACCAAAGCAGCTGATATAAACAGAGAATACAATTCCCTAAAAAAACAACTGGATAACCTATACGAACAGTGGGCATTTCTGCTTCAATGACCTCAGTACCCTCTCTCATAGGATACCTGATTTATCAGCGGCTGGCCCTTGACGTAGCGCCGGATATTCTCTATCAGAATTCCCACCGCCCTCTCGTCGTAATTGGGTGATAAACCCGAAATGTGTGGCGTTATAATGACGTTCTCCATATCCCACAGAGGGCTATCCTGTGGCAACGGCTCTTCCTCAAATACGTCCAGAGCCGCTCCCTTTAATTTTCCACTTTTTAGTGCCTGGATCAAGGCGCTTTCATCCACCACCTTTCCCCTGCCTATGTTTATAAAATAAGCGCCGTCCTTCATGGCGTCAAACTGCGCCGCGCCTATTAGATGGTATGTGCTATCAGTAAGAGGTAGCGTATTTACTACAAAATCGCAAAGAGGCAACATATCATCTAGCTGCCCTTCTGAATACATCACATCCACGCACTCCTCAGGCTTTCCTGACCTTCTGTAACCTAAAACCCGCATGCCCATTGCCTTGCCTAACTCAGCCGTCCTCCTGCCTATATCCCCAATGCCCAACACGCCTAATGTCTTTTTGTATAGCTCGTCAGGACGCCTTTTTTTCCACAGCTTTTTACTTTGCTGATTCCTGAAAACGTGCAATCCTTTAACCAATTCCAGCATTACACCCAGTATGTACTCAGGTATTTGCACGCTGTGCACACCGCTGGAGTTGGTGAGGATTATACCTTTGTCTTTCATGTAGTGAAGGTCGTAATTATCAACACCGGCGCTCCACACGTGAACCCATTTTAGATTATCGCCAGCCTTTATAAGCTCGTCTTCCACCTCTCCAGCCATCACCTCCACGCCTTTAACCACCTTTAAAGCGGCTTCCATATCAGGTGCCACCACCACATCAAACCCTGCCGCCGCTTCCCTTATTTTTTTCACCAGCTCTTCAGATATCTTATTTTTTCTAAATAACATCCTTTTCACAATATGCACCCCTTTTTGAATTCATTAAATTTTACAAACAATCCACAATATCCACAGGTTATCCACAAGACAAGCCCTTTTTTACCTCATGCGCTGATATTTATCCACAATATCCACTGTCAAAGTATTCACAGAGACAGATTGGCTACGGCATTTAAATCAAGGTCAGACACATAACCGCCAATATACCTGTAATAAGCAGCCGCAGCGATCATGGCAGCATTATCCGTGCAAAAAACAGGCGGAGGGCTATACACCCTAACGCCGTATTCCTCAGCCATCTCTTTCACCTTTTTCCTCAAACCGCTGTTGGATGCCACACCTCCTGCTATAGCTATCGTCTTGATCCCCGCATCTTTCGCTGCTTCAAAGAGCTTAAACGCCAGCACGTCTACCACAGCCTTTTGAAAACTCGCGGCCACATCCGCCAGAGGGGCATCAGGGTGTTTTTTCAGGTAATTGATAACCGCCGTCTTTATGCCGCTAAAGCTGAAATCGTAGTTCCCCTTTTGCATAAAAGCCATAGGGAAGTCTATGGTAGCTGATCCTTCTTTGGCTAATTTATCCACAGCAGGTCCTCCAGGATACCCTAGGCCCAGCACCCTGGCTACCTTATCAAAAGCCTCTCCTGCTGCATCATCGGTAGTTTTACCCATCACCTCAAATTCCGTATAATCTTTTACCAGCACTATGTGGCTATGCCCACCTGAGGCCACCAGACACACGTATGGCGGGCAAAGATCAGAATTGCCCAGGTAATTAGCTGCGATATGCCCCTCTATATGATTCACCCCTACAAAGGGAATACCTTTTGCATAAGAAATGGCCTTAGCCTCTGACAGGCCTACAAGAAGAGAACCTATTAACCCGGGGCCGTACGTCACCCCTATGAGGTCTATCCCGTCAAAATCCGTCTTCGCATCCTCCAACGCCTTCAATATAACGCTATCTATCACCTCGATATGCTTTCTCGACGCGATCTCAGGGACAACACCTCCAAACTGCTGGTGTACATTTACCTGAGATGATATTACGTTGGATCTAACATACCTGCCATTTACCACAACGGCAGATGCGGTTTCATCGCACGAGGATTCTATGCCCAACACTACTAATTCTTTTGCCTCCAATTGTTTCACCTCAATTACCATTTGTTTACATTATAATTATATGCCATTTTATTTTTACAGTCAAATAATACGCACATAAAAAATAGGCCACAAAGGGCAAGACCAATTGCATCTTCGGCCTTAGGCGCCTTAACTCACTTTTGTTGAGCTCATAAATGGGAATAGAATCATATAATATTTCCCCATCCGTTTTATCGTAAAGCCGAATGATTGAATGATTGTCCGCCCTACCGTGCTTTTACCGCAACCGGATTCGCCTACATTATTTGCAAAAAAAGGTGCTTCTGAAGCACCTTTGCTTTCTTGAAACGTCTCTGTTTCTTTCATATTTATACATTTTGGAATTAAAACATAGAGGATTATATGTCTATTTTATGTCCCTCATAACCGCTTCTCCTTCAGTAAGAACGATTCGCTCATCAAAGCAATATATTTCTATCGAATCTCCATCTACTAAAGTAAACAATACGCTATCTTTGCTTAGTTTAACATTGATTTTTCTCCCTTTATATTTTACATTAAACGATAAAGATTTCCACTTATCAGGCAGCTTGGGGCAGAAATGAAGTCCGTCTGTATAAACCCTCATACCGCCAAAGCCGTTGACAACTGCGCTCCATGCACCAGCCATACATGCTGTATGAATACCATCACGTACATTATCATTGTAATCATCAAGGTCCATTCGAGCTGTTTTCATAAAATACTCATATGCTTTATCCCTGTATCCTATCTCATTGGCAAGTATGCTGAATATCGCTGGCGACAGCGATGAGTCGTGCGTGGTTATAGGTTCATAATAATCGTAATTCCTCTTAACCTCGTGGATCGTAAATTTTTCTCTCTGCAAAAACATCAGCAGCAAGACATCAGGCTGCTTGCATATTTGATATCTGTATATATTCAAATAATGCCAATGGAGCAATAGAGGAAGTTGATTTTTCGGTATCTGGTCAACGGTTATCCTTTCTTTATACAGAAAGCTATCATCTTGCGGTATAATATCAAGTTCTTTAGAGTACGGGAGATACATATTATCCGCTGCCCTTTTCCATGCCGCAATTTCATCGTCTTTTAGTCCTATTTTTTCTGCAAGTCTCATATACCTCTCAGGTTCTTCCTGCCTCATTTTTTCTGCAATATTAACAGCATACTCCAGATTCATTTTAGCCATGTAATTTGTATATGCATTATTGTTTACCAAAGCTGTATATTCGTCAGGACCTGTAACGCAATTCAGGCAAAATTTATTGCCCTTAAGAGGAATATATGAGCCTAGATCCGCCCACAATCGCGCTGTTTCAAAAAGCATTTCAGCCCCATATTCATAAAGAAAATCTTGATCGTTAGTGGCTTCAACGTAACGCTTAAGGGCCAATATTATATCTGCGTTTATATGATACTGAGCAGTGCCTGCAGGGAAATACGCTGAGCATTCAGGGCCATCAATCGTCCTCCATGGGTATAGAGCACCTTTATAACCGAGTTCTTTGGCTCTATTTCTCGCTGCATCCAATAAATTATATCTATACATAAGCAAAGACTTTGCTATTTCAGGTTTTGTATAAAGAAAAAAAGGCAAAATATAAACGTCCGAATCCCAAAAATAATGACCTTCGTAACCCTCTCCTGTCAGACCCTTTGCTGCAATGTTTGTTTTTCCGTTTCTGCCCACAGATTGAAGAAGATGAAACTCATTAAAGCGTATCCCCTGCTGAAGAGCCTCATCGCCTTCTATAACAACATCTGCATCTTTCCAGAACAAATCGAGAAATTCATTCTGTTCCTTTTCAATCTGTTCAAATCCACAGTTCTTAGCATTATTAACCTCATCTATTGCAAATTTAATCAGCTGACTTTCATCTAGTTCTCTTGTCGTGTAGTAGGATATAAATTTATTTAATGTATATACATTACCGCGCCTACCATTAAATTTTATGTCTACTTCTACCATATCTCCTTCCTGTTTATTTGCTACACAATACTCTTCTGCAAAGTTTAAAGCATGATCAATTGCGCATATATATGAGAAATTACTTTTTTGCGTCTTCTGTATTATCCAGCCACTTAACCCTTTGACATCTTTTTTAATTGTTCTCAACGCCTTATTTTTTAAATTTGAACCTACCCTTACATCGTCACTCTTGCCCATGTTTGAAACATTGCCATTTATCTGTGAAATAAATCTTATATTGCCATCAAAATTAACAGGTTTAACCGAAAACGATATAGCCGCTAAATGCTCTCTTTTAAATGAAATAACTCTTTTTATATCAATTTCAACGACTTTTCCTTTGGGCGATTCCCATTTTACACGCCTTTCAACAATTCCCTTTTTCATATCAAGTATCCGTTCATAACTATGAATCTTACCTTTCAATAAATCAAATTGTTCTCCATCAATAAATAATTTTATTATTTTGCTATCTGCGACATTTAACATTATCTGGCCTGTCTTTGCAAAACCATATCCCCCTTCGGGATACTCAATATCATATACTTCATAAAACCCATTGATATACGTAGCGTTAAAAGATGTGCCCTCGGGGCCTGTGTATCCCTCCTCAAAAGTACCTCTCATGCCTACATAGCCATTTGCTAACGAAAATATTGTTTCGTCGCGATAATTTGTCTCAATATCAAATTTAGTTTCTCTAATCTTCCACTCCTCAAAAGGATATATTGCATTATTCATATAAGCCACCTTCCTTAGAATTTTTCTAACTACCAACTCATTGTTTATTTAATAGCACCAGCAATTACTCCCTTTATGATATACTTTTGAGCAAAAAGATAGAAAATAATAACCGGGATAATCGTTACCACAAGACCTGCTAAAGCCAAATTCCATTCTATAGTAAACTCTCCAAAGAAGAAAAAGGTGGACAACGGAATAGTCCTTAACTCAGGACTCTGTAATACCAGCGAAGGAAGTAAGTAATCATTCCACAGTGATATAATGTTAAGGATAGCAACAGTAATAATAATTGGCTTTAGGTTGGGAAAAACTATTCTCCAAAATAGTTGTAATTTATTACAACCATCTATTGTAGCAGCCTCTTCCATTTCTACGGGCACATTTTTGATAAATCCGTGAAAAAGGAATATGGACATGCTAAGGCCAAATCCTATGTTCATAAAAATGAGGCCATAACGCGTGTTAATAAGTGAAAAGTTGCCCCCAAACAACTGCCATTTGTTTAAATACTGTACAAGAGGTATCATTACAGACTGGAAAGGTATCAATATGGTGGCAACAAATGTATAAAATATAATATTGGATATCGCAGATTTGTCGCGCACAAGAACCCATGCAGCCATAGATGATAAAATGATTATCAAGATAACACTGCATATGGTGATAATAAGGGAATTTTTAAAGGCATTAAAAAAATCCATCTTTTGAATAGCCTGTAAGTAAAAAGTAAAATCGAGCTTTGAAGGCAGGCTCAATTCATTCGTAAATATTTCTCTTCTATCCTTAAATGAGTTTACTAACATAATATAAACAGGAAATATCACTGTCAGTGTAAGTATCCATCCAAATATCTCAAGGATATTAATTCTTTTTATAAGGCTTTTCATTACATTTCAACCTCCCGCTTCTTAGTGATATATACCTGTACAAGAGTAATGATCATAATCACAAGGAAAAACACCACGGCTTTCGCCTGTGCTAAAGCATACTCATTGTGTTTATATGCTGTCTGGACAATATTCATGGTCAAAAGCTCTGTTGTACCGTATGGACCTCCATTTGTCAAAGAAAGATTGGTATCATACTGCTTAAATGAATTAGAAAGAGTTATAAATAAACTTATAGTAAAGGAAGGCACAGTAAGCGGAAGAATAATGTTAAAAAGTGTCCTAAAAGGACCTGCTCCATCTATCCGTGCAGCTTCCATAACTTCATCAGGTATGCTTTCAATGCCTGCAATGTATATTATCATAACATAACCAGCCATTTGCCATGTGGACACAATCACAATACTCCAAAATGCAGTCGTTGGATTATTGAGCCAGTTAAAAAAAATATTAGTCATATGCAGAGCCGTGCCAATTTGTTCAAATAGCTTTGAAAAAATAAACTGCCAAATAAATCCTAAAATCAATCCACCTATCAGGTTAGGCATAAAAAATATCGACCTTAAAACATTTCTTGTTCTCATCTTTCTTGTCACAAGAAGTGCCAGTGAAAAGCCAATGACATTTACAAGCACAACCATAATCACCGCATATTTTATCGTCAGGGTAAAGGCCCTAATAAAATTCGCATCCTTAAAAGCATTTGCGTAATTTTCAAACGCGACAAAACGAGCACCTGCAAGTGTAAATCCGCCCCAATTTGTAAATGAATATATAATACCTAGTATAAAAGGAATTATCACAACATTTATAAAAATAAACAATGATGGAATAAGGAATAACCAAAATGCCAATTTACTATTCATTTTCTTCATAGGATCACTCCCTAGCATTGATATATATTGCACATGGGAACATACCTTAAAAAACCGAGGTATGTTCCCTTTTACTTAAAAATTATTGGGCATCGTTTACCCAAACCTTGGTAAGCTCATCTAAAAACTGATTGCTATTAATAATTCCAGCATAGTATTTCTGTATCTCCTTAGATCCGTCGACATCAATGCCATTGGGAAAATAATTGTTATAAACCCATGGAACGGTCTTCCCACTGTTGACATAAGATACCACATCAGCAGCCAGCGGGAATGAAGGTGCTTTCACACCCTTGTATGCTGGGATAAATTTCAAAGTATTCGCTGAATAATCTTGACCTTTGTCACTTGTTATAAGCCAATCCAAAAATTCGATAGCTGCTTTCTGTTGATCCTTTGTGGCATATTTATTTATGCGCCATGCAGTTGCTGTGCCAACAGCAAGTTTCGAATTGCCGTTTGTGGGATACGGGATCATGCCATAGTCGAAATTAGGCTTATGCTGATCAAGTACAGGCTGTACCCAGTCTCCCTGAAAAATCATGGCAAATTTGCCGTTAACAAAGCCAGCAACCTGGTCGTCATAAGAATCTAAAGCCTTATTTGTATATGGTTTTAATTTATCCAACTCTTTCACCCATTGTACTACACTAGGAATATCTTTCATAGTAATCTGGCCTTTGTTAAGCTTTTCAATATCGCTTTTGTAATTTGAGTCAACGGCAAATGCATAATTAAATGGATGTATAAAAGAAAAATATGTTTCTTTGCCAAAAGCAATTGGATGTACAACGCCCTTTATCGAAGCGAGTTTTTTACAAGCATCTACCAATGCATCAATGCTCGTTATAGAAGCAGGATCAATATTTGCTTCTTTAAACATTTGCTTATTATATACAATCCCGTATCCCTCAACCGCAGAAGGTAAGCCATATAATTTTCCATCTACAGTTACGTCCTCTTTTACACCATCAGCTAAAATAGCTGCCGCCTTAGAATCTTTTATCTCAGCCATATAAGGTTGGAACTTCGCTGTATCCGGTCCTGCCATAGTAAATATGGTCGGCGCTTTAGATGGGTTCGCTGAAAACTGGGATTGCAAAACCGTACTAAAATTGTCTCCTGATGTGCCTAAAAGTTTAACTTCTACTTTATCTTGCGATTTATTATAATCGTCAATGATCTTTTGCAAGTCTGTCTGAATTTCAGCTTTGCTCTGCATTAGTGTAATTGTAACCTTTCCATTAGAAGCTGCATTGCTGTTCTTGTTCGAAGAACATCCTGCCAGCGCAGAAAAAGCCAATACCACTACAAAAATTAGAGTTAATACTTTTTTCATACAAACCTCTCCTTGTTATATAGTTTTAAATATATGCGCTTTTTAAAGCATCAATTTTTTACTTTAAACCAGCCACCCCCTTTTATCAATGTTTTAGGTTATTTTCAAAAGGATTTCCTCCAAAAGGAGTAATCCTTATGAAAACCTCATACTGTAACCGCTTACAGTCAAGCCATTAGTTACACCAAATACCATTTTTTCAGCCAGATTACAAATATAACCGCTTACAATTAACTGAAAAAATTTTCGTCCCTATTTCAATATTTTACAAGAATCCCTTACAATCAACTTATGTTCTAAAATTACCTGTTTATTTGAAATTTGTTCATTGTCTATTATCTTTATAAGCATCCTGGCTGCCACAACACCCATATCGTACATAGGCTGAGCGATAGTCGTAAGTGCCGGCCGCATTACCTCTGAAAGATCGATATTATCAAAACCTACAACCGAAATATCATCAGGGCATTTAAGGCCAAAATCAAAAATAGCATTAATGGCACCCATTGCCATTACATCGCTTATGGCAAAGATTGCATCCGGTTTAATATCTCCTTTAAGCATTTCCAATGCAGCTTTATATCCACCTTTTGCTTTAAAATTAGCTTCTTTTATAAGCTCATCATAAATTTTAAGTCCTGCATCAATCATAGCATTTTTATACCCTATAAGTCTATCAACGCTATCTACCGTCTCTTTCATGCCATTTAACGGGCCGTGAATGATACCAATTTTTTTATGGCCAGTTGATATAAGGTATTTTGTAGCATCATAAGCGGCCTTTTTATTATCTATAGCTACATAAGGGACATCAAATGTTGTTGTTCTTCCAGCAAGAACCACCTTTATGTTTCTACTACTAAATATTTCATAGTGCTCTTCTGAAAAATAATCACAGTGAAATATTATTCCGTCAACCCATCTGTTTTTTAACATCTCTATATACTGTAATTCTTTATCTCTTTTATTATCTGCATTGCATAAGGTTATATTGTAATTGTAAATATTGCAAATATCTTCTATGCCTCTTACTACTTCTGCATAAAAAGGGTTTGATATATCAGGCACAATTAGCCCTATTGTATTTGTCTTTTTCATAGCCAAGCTCCGTGCGAGCATGCTTGGTTCATACCCCAATTCCTTAGCAGCCTTTAGCACTTTTTCCCTCGCACTATCGCTTGCCAGAGGGCTATTATTAAAAACCCTTGATACCGTTGCGATCGATACACCTGCCAGTCTTGCCACATCGTCTATTGTTGCCATTTCTATCATTCCCCTATTAACTGAAACCGCTTACATTTATATTATAACAGATTATTTTTTTAATGCAATAGTTTTAAAGTAACTTCAAAATTTCATCGGCATTACTTAAATCTTTCAAAACAAGATCAGCCTCTTTGACCGTTTCAGGATTTCCGACACCTACAGCAAACATACCCGCTCTTTTTATCGCCGTAATTCCAGCACCAGAGTCTTCTATCCCTATACATTTTTCAGGAGGAACACCGATGTTTTTTGCTGCGTTAAGAAATATTTCCGGATCAGGCTTACCATTTTTTATTTCGTTTGCGTCAACTATATAATCAAATTTATCTCTTATCCCCAAATTATCAATTACAGTAAATGCATTTTTGCTTACAGAAGCAATTGCAGTTTTTATATTTCGCATTTTAAGTTCTTGGATAAACGCCTCGACCCCAACCAACAAATCATTGGGTGTAATATTTTTTATCATTTCTTTGTAGTATTCGTTCTTTTTATTCGCTAGATATTTTTTTTCTTCATCAGAATATTTCTTATCGCTTTTTTCTAATATTATTTCAAGTGATTCAATTCGGCTTACACCCTTTAACCTCTCATTAATAGCTTCATCAAAATATATACCCAATTCATCAGCAAGTTTTTTCCATGCCAAATAATGATACCTTGCAGTATCTGTAATAACACCGTCTAAGTCAAATATTACCCCATTGTATTTAGCCATTTTATACCTCCTAATGGAATAATCTATTTAATACTAATTAATTCACCATTAATTTTTACTTTCAATTCTTCATCTTTACCTTCAAGCATTTTTACCGTAACATTATCTTTTGTAATAATAATTTGCAATAAGTTACCTTTCCAGTATATTTTATATGATAGTTTTTTCCATTTTTCTGGCAGCCATGGAGTGAAACTCAACAATCCATCTTTATCAATGTACATTCCGGCAAAGCCGTATACGGCTACCTGCCATGTCCCGCCGGCAGATGCAGCATGGAGCCCCTCTTTGGTATTTCCTTGATTATCTTCAAGATCGACATTTGCACTCCTCATAAAAGAACCGTACGCGTCTTTATAGTCACCTACTTTTAAACCCATAATAGCATACATGCTCGGACCTAAAGAAGATTTGTGCATAGTCCTTTTCTTATAATACTCGTAATTGATTCTCTTAATTTCCTCATCAAATTCTTCTCCCAGTAAAACCATAAGCATTACTACATCCGCTTGTTTGACAAGTTGTGTGTCACCTAACCTTGCTAAATCAACTCCCTCAGGCCATATAGGCATATTATTTTCATCAAATTTATCAATCACGTAATCCTTTTTTTCAAAGTAACCTTCAAACTGTTCTATCAATTTTCTTTCTCTATCAAAGGGTATATATATTTTAGACATTACTTCTTTCCAATTCTCTATTTCTTTATCTGTCAAACATATTTTTGATGATATGGTTTTGTAATTTGATGGATATTTTTCTTTCAAAAAGTCAATTAATTCAAGGCCTTTGTTTATATTCCACCTGGCTAAATAATTTGTGTAAAAATTATTATCAACATGCTCATGAAATTCATCAGGGCCAATTACATTATTTATCTCATATCTATCAAACTGTTCATTGTACTCACACCTTGAAGTCCAGAATCTTGCAGTTTCAAAAATTATCTCAGCTCCATAATTTAGCATGAAATCTATGTCATCTGTCACTCTATAATATTCATAAACTGCGAAGGCTATATCAGCTGTTATATGGTGCTCAATATCTCCAGTCCAGATCCTTACCTGATTTCCTAGGTAATCAACTCCCCATTTAGGTGTCTCTTCTTTACCAGTATCTGCAGATTCCCAGGGATACTGCGCGCCTTTAAAACCGTTCAATAATGCATTTTCCCTCGCTGCATCAAGCATATTATACCTGTACATTAAAAGTGTTCTTGCTGCTTGAGGATATGTATATATGAAAAACGGCAGCATAAATATCTCTGTATCCCAAAACACATGACCTTTATAACCTTCTCCATGAAGGGCTTTAGCAGCGATGCTCACCATAGGATCATTTGCATTGACAGAACTCATTAAATGAAAAATGTTAAACCTTAATGCCTTATCAGCATCTTCATCCCCTTCTATGTTGATGTCGGCAACATCCCAGAGTCTTTCATATACCGCAGTATGCCTTAGAAGCTCCTTATCCATGCCTTCTGAGGCAAAATCATAAAGTTCTCTTGTCACAACTTCTTTTAACTTGTCCTTACTTACGTCTCTTGATGTGTAGGTTATTACGAATTTGTCTACTTCAACAGGATTATTTTCAGAAGCTTCAAATTCAAGGTACTCAACGCTCTTTTCTCCAAGGTAAGAAAATCTCCTGAATCTTACAACATTGTCTTTGTTGGCGTAGTCGTAAATCCTGACAATTGAGCCAACTCCAATACGCGTATCATCATCTCTAGTCGCAGTTTCAAGATAGCAACCACCCTCATCCAGCTTAGCATTTTCTATGAGCCTCAAGTGCTTTGTTCTTTCTTTAGGATTTTCTTTTGAATTTACCACTGTGCCATCGATAATATTTTCAACTGATAATACCCCACTATAATTTACAGGAGTTATATACAGCTTAATCCCTGCACGGTGTACATTACATCTGCTTAAAAATCTATACCCTTCAACGCTTGTGACTCTACCTACACCATCTTTTAATAGTATGCTCTTAAACAAAATTCCGCGTTTCATGTCAAGAATTCTTTTAAAATCTAAAATGTGGCATTTATCAAGATCTAGATAATTCCCTTCTGCATATATCTTAATTCCAAGCCAATTTTGCACATTTACTATTTCCCTTACCTGAGCCTCTGACTTGTCAAAAATACCTGCAATGAAGATGCCGGGACGTTCATCGTTAGATCCCTCTTCTAAAGTACCTCTTACCCCCATATATCCATTTGTAAGAGTAAAAATAGTTTCATATTTTTGATTTAAGTAATTATCATATTTATCCTGAAATATAAGCCATTTTTCATCGCTTATTAGATTACTTATATCATCTGACAACGTATATCTTGCCATTTATATGCCTCCCACCAGATAAGTGTACAGATATCAAAACGTTTTGGATTTTGCTAAAAAATAAATATGCTAAATATGTTTTTAATTATACTTTCTTAGCAGATTGTCTAATAATAAGTTTATGTGGAACAACAATATGCTCCGGTTTTTCGCCTCTTATAATAGAAAGAAGGTGTCTTGCTGCCATATATCCCAACTTAAACTTTTCCTGTCGTATCGTAGTCAAACCAGGATCTATCAATGACGCAAGTTCTATATCATCAAAACCCACAATAGAAATATCATCAGGGACTTTCATGCCCAAATCCTGTGCAGCTTTTATTGAACCAATCGCCATTAAATCAGAAGCGTGAAAAACAGCGGTTATTTCAGGATTTTCAAATATCAACTTTCTAAAAGAATTATATCCGCCTTCTTGCGTAAAATCTTCAAAGATAACATATTCTTCCTTATACTGTACATTATTTTTTTGAAGCGCTCTCTTATAACCCTCAAGCCTTTCAAAGCTTACTGCAGCATCACTATGGCCGTTTATAAAACCTATGTTTTTATGGCCCAGCTTTATAAGATAACTGGTAGCTTCAAAAGCTGCCTGTACGTTATCTGAGCTCACATATCCCACCTTATCAGTCAATATAGGAATATCTATGAGCACCGTCGGAATATTTGTCTTCTTTATTTCTTCAATATACGGATCGCTTAACTTTAATCCTTCTACAATTGCACCATCAACTTTTCTACTGTTGCAAAGTTCCTCATACGAAGTAACATCCTGCGTCGCAAAGTCAACAGTAAAAAGTATAAGATCATATCTGTCTTTGCGCAATCCTGCCTTTATCCCAGCTAAAATCTCAAGGAAAAACGGATGATACACTCCAGGCTTTATTAGTTCTGATACCACCAATCCAACCGTATGGGTCTTGTTCATTACAAGACCTCTTGCAATAGCGTTTGGTGAATAATTAAGTTCTTGTGCTATCTTTTTTATTCTCTCCCTAGTCTGCTCGTTTACATCAGGATATCCATTTAAAGCTCTTGAAACAGTAGTCACCGACACACCTGCATATTTTGCTATATCTTTTATTGTTACCGCCATAACATATCCACCTTTACCAAAACGTTTTGGTTAATTTTAAAATAGCACATACTTTTTCATCTGTCAAGGACAATATAAAAATATTTACAATTACATTGAACTAGTGTAAAATTTATATAAAAGGAGGGATTTTTATGAAAAAAAAGTTTGCTCTTCTGATGGTATTGACCACGTTGCTCACCATTTTGGTACCCGTGCAGGGATTTGCTCAGTACGACAAAGAACTGGAAAATGCCATCACAAAAGCCAAATCGCTGTTTGACATAAGCGAAAGTTACGACAGATTTTCTTCCAACCTTTCCATATACAACGGGGTAAAGACGTACACGCTCAACTGGAGCGACAGTAAAAACAAACTGGGGAGTATATTAGTGACCATAGACTCCAACGGCAACATCCTCAACTACAATCGCTACAAACCCTATGATGAGAACTCCCAGAACAGACTACCTAAAATAAGCAAAAATGATGCGGTGGATGCGGCTAAAAAGTTCATCGCCAAAGTCGCCCCTGATATCTCAAAGGATCTACTGTACACCGACAGCTACATACCTATTCCTGTTGGCATATCTGATTATCAGTTGTACTTTGTGAGGACGGTAAACGGTATCCCGTTCCCTGCAAATTACGTAAACATATCAGTAGACAAGAACACAGGGGAAGTAAAAAGCTATTACCGCAACTGGAATTTTGACCTGGTTTTCCCGGATAAAGCCGGCATAATCAGCATTGATGAAGCGCAGAAGATCTACAGAGAAAAAATATCCCTTAATCTGGTATACAAATTTAAATACGAAGGCGACACGCCAAAGATATATCTGGCGTACACCACCCTGGCAGATAACAAAGCCATTGACGCAAAATCTGGTCAAATCGTATCAGCCAGTTATTACTACGGTATCATGGATGAAATGGGCAGGAAAACAATAAATGCCATGGATAGCGGCAGCACACCCGAGCTTACCCCTGTAGAGAAAGACGCGATAAAGGAAATGTCAGAAATCATATCAGAGCAAAAAGCCGAAGAACTGGCAAGGGCAAACAAATTCGTGAAGCTGAGCAGCGACTATAAGCTCAACAGCATAAATCTTTACAAAAATTGGACCGACCAGACTCAATATATCTGGGAATTGAATTTCTCTAAGACAGTAAACGATGAGCCCTACTATGTAAACGTAGGGATAGATGCCAAGACAGGAGAAATCACCTACTTCAACAGATACACTCCTGACAATGAAAAAGCACCAGTTAAATACAACCAAGAACAGGCGTTACAGATAGCCAAGGATTTTCTTAAAGACATTCAACCGGAAAAATCCCAGCAGGTAGAGTACATAGAAACAAATCCGCCTGTGGTCAAACCTTTGTCGGAAGACCAAAAACCCAGGCAATACTATTTTAACTTTACTCGAAAGGCAAATGGAGCTTATTTTATCGGAAATGGCTTTAGCGTCACAGTAGATGCCTCTGATGGAGAAATAATCTCATATAGCTGCAGCTGGTACAATGGCCAGTTACCCTCTGTGGATAATGTAATAACTTTAGACAAGGCTTACGAGGTGCTGTTTAGCAAAATAGGTTTGCAATTGGAGTACATTACCCTGTCTCAAGATCAAAAAACCCAGGCGATACTGGTCTATGCTACCACCCCTGGCAAAGCCGTAAATATTGATGCCAACACCGGAGCACTTCTCGGATACAATGGAGATGCCATCGCAGAGACAAAGACAACCGAATACTCTGATATAAAGGGCAGCTACGCTGAAAAGGCCATAAAAGTACTGGCAGAATACGGTATAGCACTGCCCGGCGATAAATTCATGCCAGACGCCACTATAAAGCAAAAAGAATTCCTGTACCTCCTTGCCAGATCTTTAAATCCCTATATAGATTACAACTTAAATGATCAAAAATCCCTAGACAGCATGTACAACTACCTGGTAAATAGAGGCATTATAAAAGATGAAGAGATATCGCCAGAATCAGATGTTCAGAGACAGGATGCAGCCAAATACATCATAAGGGCTCTCGGATTTAACAAAGTAGCTGATATAAAGGGAATTTTCTCATTGCCTTTTAAAGACGCCGACAAGGTAAAGCCTGACCTCAGAGGGTATATGGCAATCGCTTATGGCTTAAACATAATGAGGGGCTCTAACGGCTATATATATCCCGCCGATAACCTCACCAGGTCTCAAGGGATTATGGTGATTTACAATTATCTCAACATAGATTAGAACACATAGATGTGGCTACTGGAAATGTCCAGTAGCCTTTTTTATATATCATAAGTATTTCCACATTATGATAGCGTCTTCGTTGTTATCTGAGTAATAACCTTTCCGCCTGCCAAAAGGAACAAAGCCGTATTTTTCGTAAAGGTGCCTTGCTACGTAATTGGATTGTCTCACCTCCAGGGTCATAGCCTCCAGCTTTCTCCTTTTAGCTTCCTCTATAAGACTCTCCACGATTCTTTTGCCCACTCCCATGCCCCGGTAATCCTTGTGAACCGCGATATTGGTGATGTGGGCTTCATCCACCACTAGCCACATCCCCCCGTACCCCACGACCTTCTCCCCCAGCAGCGCTACAATGTAGTAGGCGCACCTGTTTCGAGTAATCTCCATCTCAAAAGACTCCCTTGACCACGGTACGGTAAAAGCCTGTCTCTCAATTTCCATAACAGCGTCTAAGTGTTCTTCTCCCATTTTTTCGATCACAATGTCCTCGCTATTATTTAATTTTCCTTCCATTATTGTCCTCCCTGACCCTTTCAGCATAGGACTTTTTCAAATATATAGGTATGACCCTGGTACTGTCTAAGGCCGCACCTTCTTTAGCTCTTAAAGCAGCTAAATAAGCAATAGAGCTGGCTCTTGGCATTAAAGCGTTAACCGGCGCAATCACGATTCTTTTCGCCAATGCTTTTGCAAACTGCTCTCGATACAAAAATACCCCATCTCCAGAAATTACAATTCTCTCTTTGTAGTTTTTTAACTCATCTATCAATTCATCCACGGCAATTGCCCTATATTCTGTAAGTCTTCTCAAATACCCCTCTTCAAACCTGTACAGGGCATTATTTACCTGATGCTCCCTGGCATCCAGAATTGGGCATACTAAGCCATCGAAAAATGGGGTATTTTGAGCTAGCCCATCCAACGTTGGTACCCCTACAACAGGTTTTTTCAAGGATATAGCCATACCTTTGGCAGTAGCAAGCCCAATTCTCACGCCTGTAAAAGAACCTGGGCCAATAGAAATACCGATCACGTCAACGTCTTCAGGCTTTAAACAAGCCCAATCAAACAACTTAGATATCATAGGCATCAATACCTTGGAATGGGTCTTTATATTGCTAACAGAACACTCTGCCAACACTTTATCCCCTTCTGTAAGTGCTACAGAAGCCAACGCAGTGGATGTATCTATCGCCAGTACTTTCATCTGTCCATCTCCTCTATTATATACGCCAGTTTTTCCTCAGGTGCCACGATCTCTATAGTTCTCTCATCCTCTTCTAAATACCTTATGTCAATCCATATAGAGCCCTGCGGTATAATGTCTTTAATCAAATCGGCCCACTCTATAACGCATACGCCCTCTCCGTAAATGTACTCCTCAAACCCTATTTCGTACATCTCCTCAGGCATTGAAATCCTGTAGACATCAAAATGGTAAAGTGGTAGCCTCCCGTAATACTCATTTACAATGGTAAAAGTAGGGCTGGTTACATCCTCCTCTACTCCCAAACCCTTAGCGATGCCCTTTACCATAGAGGTTTTCCCCGCACCCAATTGACCTGTTAAACACACAATATCTCCTTTGCTTAAGGCATTACTCAATCTATAGCCAAAGCCATACGTATCTTCTAATCCTTTACTCAAATAAGTCAGCTTCAACGTAAACACCTCAAGAATAATTTTATATTAATCGATATGTAAATACAAGAAAAAAGCGGCATTTTGCCGCCAATCTATATAGCATCTTCCCCCGTTTCTCCTGTCCTTATCCTTATAGCCTGCTGCACGTCGTATATAAATATCTTGCCATCGCCTACGCTGCCGGTCCTAGATATCTTTGATATGATCTGGACCACATCGTCCACCTCTGTATCCTTTACAACCACCTCTAATTTCACCTTGGGAAGTAAGTTTATGACCAGCTGAGTTCCTCGGTACACTTCTGTGAAGCCCTTTTGAAGCCCGCATCCCATTACATTGGATACGGTCATACCTCTTATGCCATACTCCCTCAAGGCTTCCTTTATCTCATTTAATTTACTGGGTCGAATTATCGCTTCAATCTTTTTCAGATTTATCCCTCCCTTGCCATAGATATATTCGACGGAGGAGGGTAAAATCCTGCAGGTCAGCTGCGAAGAATAGGAGATACTCTCTTGTAAAGCAAAAGGGTAATAAGGGATGTTATACTGCCCTTAAGCAAATTAAAAGGCAGTATGCTCAGCACCACTAACGACTTTAAGTCCACTATATGTTTATTAACCTTCGTCCCCATAGCTACGACAGCTTTAACAGGAAATCCTAATGCGATCTGGTACAGCGGCAATAAAACGAAGTAATTCATCAGGCTCCCCACTACGGCCATAACCACGGTACCCAGCACCATACCCAACAATGCTCCTGAAAGGCTCTTTCTATACTTGTACACATAGCCCGCCGTCAACATAAAAGAGCTGCCGATAATGAAATCCGCCAGTTCGCCTATACCCATGGTGGCTCCTTTAAAGACCAGGTGCAACAGGTTTTTAACCAGCATAATCATCACACCTATCCATGGCCCCATGGCAAAAGTACCTATGAGGACCGGCACATTGCTTATGTCTATTTTAAGAAATTCAGGAAAAAAAGGCAGCGCCACCTCCACGTACATTAGCAAAAAGGCTATGACGGACAAAACCGAAACCCGCGTTAAAATAAGAGTTTTCTTTCTAACTGCTGTTACCTTTTCCAAGATTACACCTCCAAAAATTAAAATTTAAAGCCCTGGAATTTTCCAGGGCTTTGTTCTCGGTCACACTTTTTCCTTCTCCCATCCAGACTTTACTGTCGGCTCTGGCCTCTCACCAGATCTGCCACCTGCGTGGCTCGCGGGCTCGCAGCACCCTTCGCTGCATACCGCCGGTCGGGAATTTCACCCTGCCCTGAAGGACTATCTACAAGGCGTATTAACTTTTATACAAATACTATCACACATACATACAAATTGTCAAGCTTTGCAATTTTATTTTAGGCTATAGTTTAAAGCCCACGTGACACCGAATTTGTCAGTTATAATTGCATGATAGGCTCCCCAAAATGTTTTTTGAAGCTCAAATTTGACAGTTCCATCTTGAGATAGTCTATTATACAATCTTCTAATTTCATCCTCGCTATCCATCTCAAGCACTAAATTAATGCTGTTAGCTTGAGTTTTATCATCAAATTTATCTACAAGATAAATTACACAATTTTGGTTTATGTGATTTTCCGCATGTATAATTTTCCCTTCATAACCTTTAAACATTTCCATACCATCAGCAAGCTGAACATTCTTGGCCTCTCCGCCAAAAACATCTTTGTAATACTCAATAGCTTCTTTGCAATTTTCCACATAAATTTCTGGAATAATATTTTTCACATTAAATCTCCTTCCTTTAAATTATCATGTTAATTTAATTTTCTCCTATTATAAATTGTTAATTACATATTATCATAAAAATTTAAAAGATGAAAGGCTAGCGCAGCTACTTCTATAAGCGAAGCTTATTTCACTACCAGCGTAACGATATCTCCACTGTCTATGCTGGTCCCAGGTGCGGGATCTTGGGCTGCAACCCTGGTGCCTTCTCCTACAACTTTATAATTAATTTTTAGCTCTGAAAGCCTGGACACAGCGTCTTTATATGTCAGATTGGTTAAATCAGGCATCGTCAACAAGCCGCTGGCCGCATCAGCGCTGTCGTAGACAGGTTTAATCCCCAGGTACCTGAGGGTATTGGATATAATGTCTTTTGCCACCGGAGCCGCTATCTCCCCGCCCATATGAGCTCCCCCTTTAGGCTGATCTATGACCACCAGCACAGCGATCTTAGGATCATCAGCCGGAGCAAAGCCTGCAAAAGAGGCTACATAGTGGCCTTTTGTGTAGCCTTGTGTTGTCCCCGTCTTTCCCCCTACTTTATACCCAGGTATAAACGCGTTTTTGCCCGTACCCTCTAAAACCACATTTTCCAATACATTGCGCATGGTATCGGAGGTACGCTTTGATATAACCTGTCTCACTATTTGCGGTTTGTATTCCCTGACAGTCTTTCCTTCACTGGACACGATTTTTTTCACAATAAGGGGTTTCATTAAATTGCCGCCGTTTATTACCGCTGAAAAACCGTAAATCATCTGGATAGGGGTTACAGATATACCCTGGCCAAAGGATATAGTTGCCAGCTCCACAGGTCCGACCTTATTCTGGGGGATCATGATGCCCTGTTCTTCTCCAGGCAATTGAATCCCTGTAGATTGCCCAAAGCCAAAAGCCCTTATGTATTTATAAAGGGTATCTTCCCCCAATTTTGCACCTACCTCCATAAAAACCACATTACACGAATTCTGCAGGCCCTGCACAAAAGTCTCGGCGCCATGGGGTTTCCAGCAGTTTATCCTTCTTCCAGCCACGTTCAGGTATCCATTGCAATAAAAATTATCGCTCAAACTCACGGTAGCAGAATCCAGCGCAGCAGCCGCAGTTATAGTCTTAAAAACAGACCCCGGTTCGTATACCATAGAAACAGCGGGAGAGTTCCACAACTTTTGGGAAACCTCAAAAGGCTTATTGGGGTTGT
This sequence comes from Caldanaerobius polysaccharolyticus DSM 13641, assembly GCF_000427425.1. Lineage (NCBI taxonomy): Bacteria > Bacillati > Bacillota > Clostridia > Thermoanaerobacterales > Thermoanaerobacteraceae > Caldanaerobius > Caldanaerobius polysaccharolyticus. The sequence goes on from NZ_KE386495.1 coordinate 414,507, forward strand.
AATCCGGCTTGCTCGCTAACGCCAGGATTTCCCCTGTTTTAGGGTCTATGACAATAACCGTAACGCTGTCAGGACGGTTCTCTGCATAAGCCTTTTCTACAGCCGATTCAGCAAAATGCTGAATGACCTCATCGATAGTCAATATCACATCATCGCCCTTTGAAGCCTGATAGTACTTCTGAGTGCCATTGTCAAGTATTCTGCCTGCAGCATCCACCTGGGCCACGATTCTCCCGGGTATACCGTATAAATACCTGTCAAACATTGCCTCAATGCCGTTTAAACCCTGATTGTCCACGCCAGTAAAGCCTATCACCTGAGAGAGAAAATTATCGTACGGATAATTTCTCCCCATGCCGCTCACAACTCTTATGCCCTGTATGCCTTCCGATTTTATCTTATTGACCACATCCTCGGAAACCTTCCTCTTCAGAAGCACTTCTATTACATCTTTCCGGGTTATCTGCTTTAATATATCTTCCTGTTTCATTCCTAAAATACCAGAAAGCCTGCGGGCAACCTCTCGAGGGTAATTTTTGCCCATCTTCTTATCGTTGATTATATTCAACTCCGCATACACGTCTCCTGTAGACACATTGACAGCCAGGGTGTTGCCGTTTCTATCCTTTATTTCTCCCCTCACGGGTACAACAGACGCATCTATGGTGTTCTGCGCCACGGCCATAGCCTTATAGCGCGGGCCTTCCACTATCTGTATCCACCCCAGGCGTACGGTAATTGCCAGCCATAAGGCCAGAGCAATCATCAGCAACCATAATAACCGCCTTTTGTTTAACGACATACCAATCACCTATACTTTTTCTTTTAACGCTAGAGAAAAGCCTATAGAGGAAACAATAAGGTAAACGTGATATGTAAAAAACCTCCACAAGCCTATAAATACGCCCAACATCGCTTTGGGAATCTCATTGGCAAAAATAACGGCAAAGCCAACCTCCATTACCCCTGCTCCACTGGGTATGAAATTATAGGAAAGCAGGTCGTAAAATATAAACTGCCTGGCTACAACCGCCAGCCAGTTAAAAGGCACCTTAAGAGCCATCAAGATCACCGGCGCTATGCTGTAAAAGAGCAGCCAGAATATAAGGGAATAGATTAACTGCCCTGCCAACAACCTGAAATTATTGTACGCCGAGAAAAGCTCTTTAAAGCGCCTGTTATACTCTATGGTCTCGCTTACAGCTATTTCACAATACCTGCTTAAATTATACCTCCTGGACAGGCGCAAATTTCCAAACCACCTTATCGCAGCAATAACAATATCAGGTTTAAGTATAATATACAGCATCACCACCAACAAAAAGGTAGATATGCCGCTGGCCAGCAGGCCAAAATACAGCATGTATCCCGATATTTGAATCTGCCTTCTAAAAAAAATCAGCAAAATCGGAGGAACCGTTCCAAAAAATACACCTGAAAAAAGCAACTTGGCAGTAAAAATCATGAGCCCTTTGTTGGGCGCAATCTTCTTTTTATTAAAAAGGTATATGGCCAGAGGCAAAGAGCCTGAACCAAAAGGGGTTATAGCCGTAATAAAAAACATAGAGAGATTAAATTTTATCAGATACCGGAACGATAGATTTTCGCCCATAGCATTTACCAAATCCGATATGCGCATGGTATCAATAAATATACTGGAAAAAATTATAATTAGAATGAGCAAGATATATTTTGCATCAAGACTCTTTATATACACCAGGCTATTTTCATTGGTAATTTTAAAAATGACATAAAGGGCAAAAAAACTTATAAGGATGGTCATCATAATGTACACATAATTTTTTCTCTTTAAATAACCCATTTATTTTACCTCACATCTCCGTATAACTCTAGCAATCTTTTACGCGATATGACAACCCTCCTGGCCGTCATCCTTCTCATTTTATCACCTGCTTTTTTCCCTTTTGCCCTGCCGTGGAATACAGTTACAGAAACCTCTCGTACAAAGACACTATACGCCTTTCCACGCGATTTAACTCCATAATCTCAAATCCGAAGCGCTCAATGCTTTTTAAACTGAAGATCGTAAGACCCATAATGACATCAGCCTTAGCGTAGGGTCCCTCTTTTATAAACCGTGCCAATCCTATCAAACTGGATCTTGCCCAATTCAGCATAGCCATGGGATTTACATCTTTTAAAACGCTCATCGCCAGTTGATTATTAAAATGCAATTCAATGTATTTATCACCGCCTCTGAGAACAGTCCCATCGGAGAGCTGGATAGCTTTACCTCGGTATACCCTCAAAGCCACTCTAAATATATTATCGTCGCTTATATACACAATGCCGAAAATTTTCTCAAATAGCCTCTCCCACCCCATCCACACTCTTAAAAAAAAGCTCTTCACAGTTAACACACCTCGTTGAGGGATTTTACGCTATAGCCATCACTTTTCAGCCTGTTTAAAATCATATCCAGGGCCTTTATCATCACCTCAGGAGCGCTGCTATAGGCGCCGGGGGTATCACCGCTGTCGTGAAATATCAGTATACAGCGCTCTTTCACCCTGGACAAAACCTTTTCTACTATGTACTCCGCGGTAGTCTTCCCCCAATCCCAGCTCATAAACGTCCATAAGACCACTTTGAAGCCAAGCTTTTTACATTCCCTGTAAAAAAAAGGATTAAAACAGCCCCATGGCGGTCTGGCATAAGAGGGAGAAACTCCTGTGATTTCTTTTATGGCATTGTAAGCTTTGATAAGCTCTGCCCTGGTAACTAATGGATTTAATATAAACCTTAAATTGTGTCGAAAAGCGTGAACGCCAATCTCGTGACCTTTTTCTACTATATGCCTGGCTACCTCAGGGTACTTTAAAACTTTCTCACCTACGAGAAAAAAGCAGGCTTTAACCTGGTATTTGTCTAGTATATCCAGCACCCTTTCCGTATACAGGGGATCGGGACCGTCGTCAAAAGTCAACACCACGTACTTGCCCTCGGCTCTCCCCTTCCAAAGGACGTTATAATGAAGCAATCTGGCAAAAAAAGTAGGTATTAATACATTCAAAACCGTCAACACCAAAAAATAGTTTATGAGATCATATAACAACCCGATTTCCCCTCATTCCATATTTCTGAGTATATTTTATACCAGCGCAATACACTAATCAAGCCCATGAACCTTTATAAAACCGATTTTACAGACTGCATCGCCTTTTTAAACGCTTCCACCGTCCTGTCCAAATCCTCCCTGGTATGCTCAGCGCTGATGAAAAAGGTCTCAAATTGCGATGGAGGCATGTATATCCCCTGGTTCAGCATCTCCCTAAAATACACAGCGTATATATCTGTCCTGGAATTCAACGCTGTTTCGTAATCCACCACATCCTCATCGTTAAAAAACACCGTCATCATGGAACCGACGTTGTTGACTTTTATATCTACTCCGCTTTGGCTGCCGATGTCCACAAATCGCCTTTTTAAATATTCAGCAGATTGCTCCAACCTCTCGTAAATCTCGGGGTTTTCTTTAAGCACGGTCAGCGTTGCATAACCAGCCGCCATAGCAAGGGGATTGCCCGACAGCGTACCCGCCTGGTACACAGGCCCATCAGGGGATACAAGCCTCATAATCTCCTCTTTCCCGCCGTAAGCCCCCACAGGTAATCCCCCTCCTATCACTTTGCCGAAGGTGGTTATATCAGGGTCGATGCCGTAAAGGCCCTGGGCGCAATGAAGCGAAACCCTAAAGCCTGTCATGACCTCGTCAAATATCAACAGCGCACCGTACTTAAACGTCAAATCCCTCAACGCTTTAAGAAACCCCTGTTTGGGCACAACCGTGCCCATGTTTCCGGCCACCGGTTCTACTATCACACCTGCGATTTCGTGGCCAAACTCATCAAAAACCGCTTCAAGCATTTCCACATCGTTATACCTGCACACTACCGTATCCCTGGCCACGTCCTCAGGTACTCCTTTGCTGTCAGGAATTCCAAAGGTAGTAGCCCCCGAACCAGCTTTTATAAGCAAGCTGTCGCAATGACCGTGGTAACAACCGGCGAATTTGACTATTTTGTCCCTCCCCGTATAACCCCTGGCCAGCCTGAGAGCGCTCATGGTCGCTTCCGTGCCCGAGTTGACCATCCTTACGACATCTACTGAAGGCACCAGTTCACATATGAGCTCAGCCATCTTTACCTCAAGCTCGGTAGCGGCCCCATAACTGGTACCCAGCTCTACCTGTTTTTTTATCGCCTCAACCACAGCTGGATGGGCATGGCCCAAAATCAAAGGCCCCCATGACCCTACATAATCCACGTATTCATTGCCGTCCACATCCCATATATGGCTCTTGTATCCCTTGGCTATAAAAGGAGGGTTTACGCCCACCGATTTAAACGCCCTGACAGGGCTGTTTACCCCACCAGGCATCACCCTTTTTGCCCTCTCAAATAAAGCGTCGGAAATGGGCCTATTCATACAACCACCTCTTTAAATGCTTCTTTAACACCTCTCTGTAATAACCTGTCCTGGCTTCCAGCGTATCAAATTGCCTTTTTGCCTTTTCCCTCACATCCCCCAGCTCTTTTACCCCTTCTGCCACTTCCTCGGATATGATTTCATCCAGAAATTTTTTGAGCTCTTTAGCCAAAAGAGGGCTCTTGCCTGATGTGGAGATAGCTATTACTATATCGCCTTTTCTCAATACCGCTGGCGATATAAAAGTGGACATCTCCCTTTGATCCACCGTGTTTATCAGCACGCCTTTGTCCCTAGCCTCTTTATACACCTGCTGGTTTACGACCTTATCACCTGTAGCAGCTATAACCAGGCTGTACCCATCCACATCTCCACTGCGGTATCGCCGCATCACCACGTCTACAAAGCCATCTCTGTGCAACATTGCGATGCCTTGTGTTATTTCAGGGCTTATGACGGTAACCCTGGCCCCTACCCCTACCAGGTCCTTTACCTTGCGCTCGGCCACAGCCCCTCCTCCCACTACAAGGCATTTTTTGTCCGCAATATCCAGCATCACAGGGTAGTAAGCCATCTGGCCACATCCTTTGCGAAATACGTTATTATTATATCAGCGCCGGCCCTGCGTATAGCTGTAATCATCTCCATCACCGCGGCCTTTTCATCTATCCAACCGTTTAAAGCAGCAGCTTTTACCATGGCGTACTCACCGCTGACATTGTACGCCGCTATTGGGCAGTTAAAAGCCTCTCTGGCCTTTGCAATTACGTCCAGATATGCCATAGCAGGCTTTACCATGACGATATCCGCTCCCTCTTCAATATCCAAGGCAATCTCTCTCAAGGCCTCGCGGCCATTAGCAGGGTCCATCTGATACGAACTCCTATCACCAAATTTAGGTGCAGAATCCGCCGCCTCCCTGAACGGCCCGTAATACGCCGATGCGTATTTGGCGCTGTAGGCCATTATAGGTATATGCTCATATCCGCTGTCATCTAATAGCCTGCGTATAGCGCCCACCCTGCTGTCCATCATATCAGAAGGCGCCACCACATCAGCTCCAGCCACAGCATGGGATAGTGCGGTCTTGGCTATGAGCTCCACAGAAGGATCATTGACGATCCTCCCGTCTTTCACCAGCCCGCAATGACCGGAGGCTGTGTATTCGCATAGGCACACATCAGTGGTGACTACCAATTGGGGATAACTATCCTTAATAGCCTTTACAGCCTGCTGAACGATACCATTTTGGTCGTAAGCCTCACTGGCTAAATCGTCTTTGCGGTCGGGTATTCCAAATACCATAATAGACGGAATCCCAAGGTCCACAACCTCTCTCAATTCCTTCAACAACTCGTCAATGGAGAAACGGCATACTCCTGGCATCGCTTTAATCTCCTGCCTGATGTTTCTGCCGTGCACCACAAAAACAGGGTACATAAGAGAATCGACATTAATGCGCGTTTCTCTCACCATGTCCCTTATCCGGGAATTATACCTTAACCTCCTGGGCCTCTTGTATATTTGCATATCTACACTTCCCTTTTACACAAAATGTTTAACGTAAAAGCGTATCTACTACCTCGATTATATCACAATAACTTTCTTAACTGTAGTCCATTATCACCTTACGATGCCTAACGGAGTAAAGGGTTTATCGCACAGGCTCCTCACCTTTTCGTCATCCTGTCTTTCGTATACCACGATGGCGCAGGTAGAGGGCCCTCCTGACTTGGCAGCGTCAATATAGGAGGGAAAATGCCCTAAAAACTTACAACTTGATATACCCTCAATAACCGATACCTCGTAAGCTATACCCCTGGACCCTACCGGTACAACTTCTTTCACTTCCTTTGATCTCCCCAGAGCTATATAATCTCTTAAAGACAAAACATCAGAACAATCCATTACTTCCTGACCCACTCGAGGATACCCCACCAAAGCTATACTCATACCTGAGCGGACCTTGTCCACTTTTAGCGAGGTTTTTTTCGCCTTGCTTATAACCGTTATCCCTATTCCCGTCATCATGGTCTCAAAATTTTCCTCTGTGCTCCCTGTCAAGGGTATGTTGTAAAATCCGCTTTCTTCAAGCTCTTTCTTTATGCCTTCTATAATCTTTCTACCTGTAGGAAACATCTCATTGCACAGGGTATCGCAGACCACCAAAGGCCACGCCCCCAGGCATAGTGCTTCAGCCAATGCCACTCTTAGAGTATATCTTCCTACTATTTCCTCATCTACTTTTAACGCATCCAAAGGCTTACGGCCTATACTTCCAAGGCTATCGCACGTGACTACAAATACCTCATCTCCCCCATCCATTATAAGCGCATCCCTGTACCTCCGTATCATGCACGGGTCAGCCCCTTTTTCTGCATCACCTCGTACACCAGTACCGCTAAAAAGGTATTGATCAATGAACCCAGAGTGATGGGCAACACCCATGTGGCAAAAAACCCCCAACCCATCACAGGTACCATAAGGACAGACGCTACAGGGCCATTTAAAATTGTACCCATTATCACAGCGCCATAGGCTTTGGCCTTTTTGTACGCAACTCTGTATAAGTAAGCGTAAACCGCCATCTGGGCAGCGATATACAGGTGATTTAAAAGGCCCAGGGGAAAACCCGAGGTAATCGCCGTCAGCATATGCCCAACGCTTATTACAATAGCTCCGTACCATCCTCCAAGGTAAAGGGCTGCAAAATACCCTGGTAGAGAATCTAAAGCTACGGTGTTAAAAATCTTAACGGTTGCCCCCACAGCACCAAGGGCTATAAGCACCGCTACCATGGTCATGGTCCTAATATTTTTCACACAAAAACCCCCCTTTAAAAAATTAAGTCCGCGACCAAATGCCCTGTGGCTTTGGTTGTGGACTCATTATAAATCTCGCTAGCAACAGTTGTCAATGCGTTATATTCATGGCCTACCGCATAAACCTAAACCAGCTTATCTTAAATTTACCTGTAAATTTAAGATAAACCCTATGTATTCCTTTAGCACCTGTTACGGGGCATTTAACTGTTGTCCATGATTGTCCGTTTCCCGTGCCAGGCACAGCGCAAATTCCTACAACAGTTCCATCAACATCGTCAAGTCTTAATCCAATGACGCCACCCTCCGTATCGCTGGACACCCTTACTTCAAAACACGATACCCCGCTCCCGAAGTCTACATCATCAAACATGATCCAATCCCCGTCATCTATATGGCTTATACAGGTTCCACCTTCTTTGCATTCATCCAATAGAATGCCAAAATAATCGTCATAGTTTTCCGCCCTGGTTATCTTTGTCAGATCTCTATGAGGTATTGTTTCTCCATCTACAACAAGAGTACCCCACAGCTTGATATCCGCTGAGGATCTTCCAACCATTATTTTGTAACAACCTGATTCCACACAGAATTTATCTCTTGTTACATCCCAGAAAGCCAGATCAGAAACGGGCAATAAAAACCTAACGACCTGGCTTTGCCCCGGCAGCAGGTGTATCCTCTTAAAACCTTTTAATTCTTTAATTGGCCTTTTTACCCTGGAAGCAACGGCGCTTACATACATTTGAACCACTTCATCGCTGGCTACAGATCCGATGTTTTCCACTTTAACACTTACGGTAACCTTCCCCTCTGCACCAACATGATCCGGGTTAAGTTTTAAATCGCTATAACGAAAGTCGGTATAAGTCAAACCGTGCCCAAATGGATACAAGGGCTCTCCATCAAAATACATATAAGTCCTTTTGCCTTTAATGATGTCGTAGTCCATAATATCCGGCAGTTGGTCTATAGAACGATACCAAGTCATATTTAATCTTCCTGCCGGGCTGTAATCGCCAAATAATACATCTGCAATAGCGTTTCCTAATTCCTGAGACCCATGAGCTGTATATAAAATCGCCGGGATATGGTTATTCGCCCAATTAACCGCCATAGGGTAACTACCTACGATGACCAACACTGTATTAGGATTGGCATTGTACACAGCCTTTACTAGATTTTCCTGAGCAGGAGCTAATGTAATATCAGGTCTATCGATTTCCTCCTTGCCATTTATCAGCGGGTGATTGCCCACAAATACAATGGCTACATCTGACTCTTTGGCTGCAGCTACTGCTTTATCAATTCCGTTCATTACAACATTCACTTTAAATTTTGCATCATATGCCACTTCAGCCTTCTCACTTACTCTAAGGCGATTATCTTCATCAGACACAGCTACATATCGGCCGTTCCACGTTCTTAACGTATAGCTGCCATCATCTTCTAGATTGAAATTAAAGATTTCCCTGACATACCAGCCCCAGATATCCTCAGCGGATGCCATTATATCCTTATCGTCTGTAGTCACGTATTTACCATTAGCATGGGATTTTAAAGTAAAGCTCCCCCAACCCCAATCAGTTAGAGTAAAAGTTTCCCTTTCTCCGGCCTCTGTTTTATTGGCTATCAATAAACCGCGTTCTTTATCTACAGATATATACCTGTGGTTTGTCAACGATAAAAGTGTTATTTTATCACTTCCGTCCACATACACCACAGTTCGGTCCGGTAATTTATTTTTTATCCCCTGCAATGGCGTTATCCTGTACGGATGTATACCGGTATACCAATCCCTGTATACCACGTCCCCCAGGGGACCTATAACCGCAACTTTACGGATTTTATCCTTACTTAAAGGAAGTGTATTATTTTCATTTTTTAGCAATACAATCGCTTCACGGGCTGCCTTCAATGACAAGGCTGCATGCTCTCTGCTACAGAGCACGGATTCGGGAATACTGGCATAAGGATTGATATCCTTTAGATCAAACTGTCCTAACTTAAACCTTACCCTTAAAATATTCCTCAACGCTTTATCGAGATCTTCCTCAGACAAAAGCCCTCTTTCCAATGCTTCTTTTATAGATTTTACAACCAGCTCAGGATCATCCGTCATGACATCCACGCCGTTTTTTATTGCATTGGCGACAGTTTCAGCATGGGTTTTATAGTAGTTATGGTATTCAACAGTCTGGCTCATGTCTCCGCCATCACAGACGATAAAGCCTTTACATCCCCATTCCTCTTTTACGATTTTTTGTACCTCAGGATTAACAATACAAGGCGTTCCATTTACAGCGTTATACGCCGTCATCAGCGAATACGCCCCGCCTTCTACAAATGCAGGTTTAAATGCTTTTAAGTAATATTCCTTTTTGTTTCTCGGATCAATACTCGAGGAACTCCATAGACGATTTTTTTCATTGTTGTTACCATAAAAATGCTTAGGCGTAGCAACAGCCTTTAAATAAAATGGGTGATCGCCCTGTAATCCTTTCACAAATGCAGCAGACATCTTACCGGTTAAATACGGATCTTCTCCATAAGCCTCTTCGGTTCTGCCCCACCTGGGATCTCTCGCCATATCTATAGTCGGAGCCCATAAAGTCAATCCACCCTTTTCTCCATCCCTTTTATAATATACCCTTGCCTCATCCCCCATGGCAGAACCTATTTGCCGCATCAACTCAGGGTCCCATGTGCAAGCCAACCCTATAGGTTGGGGAAAAACCGTCGCGGCACCTGACCTGGATACGAGGCCATGGGCAGCCTCTCCTCCAACATGGTACTCCTTAATCCCCAGTCGCTCAATAGCAGCTTGACGGGTGGGAATAAGGTGTATTTTCTCATCTAATGTCAACCTCGATATAAGGTCATTCACTCTTACATCCAGCGGTAAGCCCGGATCTCTAAAGGGAAAGTCCACGCTATCAACCCCCTACACAATTTTGGGCACGGCATCATTAGCCGCACCCACATTTTATTATTTACTATTCCATAATTCTATTCTTTCCTTAATAAGTTTTGTCATCTCCTGATTGGCTTTTTCTATCCCCATAGCTTTGAGGTCCTTTTGAATCTTATCCCATGCCGCATCAAACTTTGAGGGATCTGTCATAATCGCTTGAGGGATAGCCTTCTGGCAATAGTCATCAGCCTTTTTTTGTATAACCGTTAGGTCACTGCTGTTAGGAATGGGTATCTGGTAGGCTACACCATAAGGTGATACCTTAAAATCGCTGGTAGGTGGAAATAAATCCCTCCACATCTTCACTCCATAGGCAGCTAAAGCCTCTTTTTCCGCAGAATTATAGTTCTTGATTATGGTTTCCTCTGAATTTACCGTATAGTACTGCCCTGTAGGATCTTTAACCCCATCTCCTCTCTGCGGGAAAGGATACACATACAACCCTACTCCTGTCTTTTTGGAATAGTTCGGATCAGTGTTCCTCTTTTGCCATTCCTCTTCAGGGATTACCCTTTTACCGTCTGCTATTTTGTAATTCACGCCTTCTATGCCCCAGTTGTTGAGGATCTGCGCCTCATCAGAAGCCATCCAGTCCAGGAACTTTATAGCCCTTACAGGATCCTTACATGAAGTCGTAATACCTATTCCCCAGCCTCCAGAATAACCAGGATCCCTCATACCAGGATGCTTAATACTGGAATTGAGGACAATGGGAAGAGGTGCATAGGTCCTCTCGGGCTTACCATCGCGCAGCAAAGCAGTCTCCGCTTCGCCAAAGTCCCACTCAGCATCAGCCAGACCCAAAACTCTACCTGAAGCGATCTTGGCTTTATACTGGTCATACTTTTGCGTAAAAGACTCCCGATCTATCAATCCCTCTGCCCACATATGGTTTAACCACTTATAGTAATCTTTCATCCCCGGCAGGAGGAATTTGTAAGTTGCCTCATATGTTTGCTGATTTACAGCCCACTGTCCATCATCCGGATACCCCAAAGCAAAACCAGAAGGATTACCCACGCTGATTAACCATCTCCAATCATCAGCAAGCAATGACAGTCCAATTGTCGGCTGCCCGTCTATCGTAGGATGTTTCTCTTTGTATTTTTTAATCGCATCTTCAAAATCCTGTAATGTTGTAAGCTTTGGGTAGCCTAGCTCCTTCAATACAGCCAGCTGAATGTAAAATGTAGGGCTGGGCTGCCATATCGCCGAACCTACGCCATAAGCGCCAAGGGTATAGATATGAGGGTCATCCTTGCTGTATTTCAATCTGTTTAGATATGGACCGTAAAGCTTCTTTATGTTAGGACCGTATTTTTCTATTAAGTCATCTAATGGAATCAACGCGCCAGCTTCAATAAGTTTAGGCGTATCGCCTTTTGCATAAATGAGATCCGGATATTTGCCGCTGGCAATCATAAGAGAAATTCTCTGTTCGCCAGTTTGCCCAACAGGATAATCAATTTTCAGCGTTACTCCAGTACGCTTGGTGATCTCCTTAGCTACAGGGTTTTTGAAATCATCGCTAAAGCTCCCATCAGCATTAAAAAATGTAAAGGTTATTGGGCTCTTGTCAGAGGTCTGCTTTGACGTGGTCGAGGTAGATTTAATCTCACTTTTTTTACATCCCGCTGTTAAAAAAGTCATGAGCAATGCCAACACCAGCAAAACGCTAAGGGCCTTAAATTTTTTCATTACAATACCTCCTCAAATTTTTATTTTTAAGGTACCTCCCGTATATGAGGCGCCTTTATAAACAATTCAACTTTTAACAGCTCCAAGCGTCAAACCTGTAATAAAATATTTTTGCACAAAGGGGTATACCAGCAGTATTGGCACAGTGGCAATTATCGTTATAGCCATACGAATGGACTCAGGTGATACAGCATTAACCAGTGCACTGCTGCTATTTCGATTGAGAATGCTGGCTGTTTGCGCAGTGGTCGCATTGGTATTATCGAGTATCTTAACCAATTCATATTGCAGGGTGCTCAGGTTGGGATCATTACTGGCATATAGATAGGTATCAAACCACGAATTCCATTGCCCTACAGCAATGAACAAAGCGATTGTAGCGATGACCGGAACACACAATGGCATAACGATTTTATAAAAAATCACAAAATCGTTTGCCCCATCCAGACGAGCGGATTCCTGTAACGATTTCGGAATACCGTCAATAAAAGACCTGATAACAATAACGTTAAACGGACTGATAAGCCCTGGAATGATGTACACCCAAAAACTGTCGATAAGATGTAAATTTCTTATCAACAGGTAATCAGGGATCAACCCTCCTGAAACATACATGGTGATTATAAACAACGCGGTAATAGATTTGCGAAATACAAAATCTTCTCTGCTCAACGTATAAGCCAGCATGCAACTGGATATAACTCCAGTTAAAGTCCCGACGACAGTCCTGGCTACAGACACAAAAAATGCATGGCCCAAATTAGAATATCTAAAAATTTCCCTGTAGTTATTCAATGTAAATTTCCTGGGAATGATAAATGCATTGCCTTTAACTGTATCCAAAGAATCATTAAAAGAGATTGCAAGCACGTTTAAAAACGGATACAATGTAACAATTACCACCAATATCATAATACTGTATAACACAATATCAAAAATCACATCAGCTCCTTTTTTAGCTTTCATAATTAATCTTCCTCCTATTCTATATAACGCATTGTTATATGAACATTGTTATATGATACTGTTTTCATCTATTCTTTTTGCTACCGAATTGGCTATAAATAACAGTATTATACTCACTACAGATTTAAACATGCCGATAGCAGTACCATAAGAATACCTGAACAATCCTATACCATAATCCAGTGCATACCAATCCAGTACGTATGCATAATCTTTTACCAGGGAATTGCCCAGCAAAAACTGTTTCTCAAAACCTATATTTATAAGGGAACCTATGCTCATAATCAGAAGCACCATGATCGTGGGGCGTATACCAGGTAAAGTGACATGCCACATCTGTTGCAACCTATTAGCGCCATCCACTCTAGCGGCTTCATATAATTCAGGGTCAATGCCGGTAATAGCCGCCAAATAAATAATAGCGTTCCAACCGGTTTCCTTCCATATATCTGCTACTGTAACTATAACCCAGAACAACGACGGCTCTGTAAGAAAGCCCACAGGCGCTTTAACAATTCCCCATTTTGTAAGAAGAGTATTTATTGTTCCTGATGGTGAAAGCATTGTAGTGACAATACTGGCCACTATAACCCAGGATACGAAATGCGGCAGGTAAGAAATTGTCTGAACTGTTCTCTTGAATTTTATATTCCTCAATTCATTAAGCAATAAAGCAAACATTATAGGAACAACAAAGCCAAAGATTAAACCCAAAAGGCTCATGGCAAGAGTATTCCGCAGTACCTGATAAAAAGTCGACTCTGTAAACAATGTTATAAACTGCTTGAATCCAACCCAATTTTGCTCAAAGAAAGGCTTTCCCGGTCTATAATCTTGAAACGCCATCGTCCAGCCCCACAGAGGTATGTACCTAAAAATGATTACCCATACCACAAACGGTAACGACATAAATAATAAATACTTCTGTTCTTTTAAAACTTTTAGATTCACTCTTTTTCTCTTAACTGCGTTAACTATCTCATTGCCTTGTACAGCTGTCCTCTCCAAATCCATCCCTCCTCTCCGCCTTCTACTAACAGCATCTTTATAAAAAAACTTTATTAAGTCTTTTACTTTATATTACCTCACTGTAGAAACATTTTCAAAGTCCAAATTTGACTAAATTCAGCTAAATTCGCCGAAAATTCTCCGTTTTTTTTTTTTTCTGAATCTTTCTCATTCTTCCTCGTTTTTCCTTCCTTTATCATTCTCACACATAAAAATATCAAAACCCCTGCTAGAAAAACAGGGGTTTTGATACGCGTTATACCGCATCACAATATCTCAGGTATCTGCTTGCTCAAAGACATGGGGGTCCAGATAGACCTGGTAAAAGGCTTTACGCGCACACTAAAGCTGGTGTCTGCAGCTTTCAGTTGGTATTGAGGCAACGGTTCAGGCCCACAGCTGTTGCTGCCCAGACCTCCCTGCTGGTAATCCATGTTCAACACGGTTTCACCAAGGCGCTTGAGCTCATAGGTGTGCTTCGCCTCGGTCAGATCTTCTGTGGAAAATTGCTGTACACTGACGTTCAATGTGGGCATACCCACTACCAGCAACCCATATCCCCTTATGTCCGTTACTGCAGCCCATCTGACATCGCATTTGTTCCCGAATTCCTGAGGCCTTACATAAGGCACATACTGGTCCTCTACTGTTCCCTCGTAAACGCCCACAATAGCACTTTCTTTACGGTCGATATAATTCTCATGAGGCCCACGGCCATACCATGCAAACCTGTCAAATTGACCAGGCATTCTCATCTGAAGGCCTATACGAGGCAAATACGGCAGCTCTTTCAGCGGTTTAAGGTCTGTGGATATTATTACGTCTCCGCTGCCATATATGGTGTACGTAACCACAGCTCGAAAAGCCGGCGCCACAATATACGAACCCAATACAGATTGCACGCGTACCTGCACAACGCGGGATTGAGATGTCAGCTGAATCTCCTCTATCCTGGGCACCAGCTTGTCAAGTCCCGCCTCCACCCATTTTTTAGCCTGATGCACGTCGTTATCCGTGGGTGCCCTCCACACATTTACCTTTGGCCCTTTGCTCACCATAGGTATACCGTGGTACTTCAGAGACGATATCGTGCCTCTGTGCTTATCAAATACCAGCTCAAATTCTTCTCCTGTCACTTCCAGTTCTTTATCCGTTTCGCGTAATTTAAGCGGTGGCATGGATGATATCTTAACAGCCGGAACCTCTGGCACTGCCAATGGAATCTTAAATTGGCTCCATCCCACCTGATGCCCTTTTGGCGCCCACATGGTAGCTTCTTTTAAATTAAAGCTTATATTGAGCCAGTATTCAACGCTAGGTTTGGGTTTAGGAAGAGCATAGGGAATGGTTATAACCCTTTCCTGAGCCGGCGGTACATCCAGCACAGGCAGCGTCCCCTGTTGTATCAGTTCATCGTCCCCCATGAGCGCCCAGCTTCCCTCTATATGCTCAAGGGACAAGAAGTCGTAACGGTTTACAATCTTCACCTGACCCTTCATGAGGTCTACAGGTAAAACCTGTACCGGTTCAATGGCTTTCTTCAGCTCTATAACGCCAGGATACGGCTTTCGATCCGGGAACATAAGACCGTCTATGCAGAAATTGCCATCATTAGGCTTATCTCCAAAATCCCCTCCATAGGCAAACCATTCTTCTCCAGATTCCGTTCTCTGCCGGATCCCATGGTCAACCCACTCCCATACGCATCCGCCCAACAACCGCGGGTATTTGTATATAGCATCCCAGTATTCCTTGAGGTTACCCGGTCCGTTTCCCATGGCATGGGCGTATTCGCACATAAAGAACGGGCGAGGATCGTCGGTCTTTTCTCCCTGTTCTATGAGGTAATCCAGCTTAGGATACATGACGCTTACGACGTCCATAACCGGAGAATCAAAAGCACCTTCATAATGGATTGGCCTCGTGTCATCCACTGTCCTTATCCATTCAGCCATGGCATCGTGATTGGGACCATACCCTGATTCATTGCCCAGCGACCACATGATGACAGAAGGATGGTTTTTATCCCTGTACACCATTCGGCGGGCGCGGTCTATAAAAGCTTCTTTCCACGCTGGATCACACGCCAACTGGCTTACATTCCCCGTAAATGCAAAACCATGGGTTTCCAGATCCGTTTCATCGATCACATAAAGCCCGTATCTGTCACATAGATCCAGCCAGCGAGGATCATTGGGGTAATGAGAGGTCCTGACGGCGTTTATATTGTATTGCTTCATAAGGGTTATGTCTTGAATCATAGACTCTATGGTAACCGAATACCCGAGATCAGGGTGGATATCATGCCTATTAACTCCTTTGAGTTTTATAGGAACGCCGTTTAAAAGCAACCTGCCTTCTTTAATCTCTATTTTGCGGAATCCCACATTGAAGCTCTCCACTTCCTGAACTGTCCCATTATCGCCCTTTAAAATCACCAAAAGCGTGTAAACATTAGGAGTTTCCGCGGTCCACTTCCTGGGGTTTAATACCTCAAGAGCCACATTAAGCTCTTTTTCTTGCCCAGGGCTCAAAGACAACGTCTCATCGCAGGATTTTTCTGCAACCACCTCGCCGCTATCGTCCAACAGCGATATTTCTACGCGGTAACCGTCCTGGTTTTCCTCACCATAATTTTTAATATTAATCTTTGCGCTCAACGTAGCATTGACATACTGCTGATCCAGATCAGTCCTCACGTGTACATCTCTGACGTGCACACAAGGCGTTGCAAACAGGTATACGTCCCTGAATATGCCGCTCAAACGCCATTTATCCTGGTCCTCCAGATAACTGCCATCAGACCACTGGTATACGCGAACAGCAATGGTATTTTCTCCAAGCTGGATAAAAGGCGTGATGTTAAATTCCGAAGGAAGATGGCTTCCCTTGCTATAACCCACCATTTTGCCGTTTATCCACACCACAAACGCAGAATCCACCCCTTCAAACACCAAGAACACCTGTCTGCCTTTCCAGCTCTCAGGGATGACGAAACTCCTTTTATACGAGCCCACAGGGTTGTCATCAGGCACAAAGGGCGGATCTACAGGAAAAGGATAAGCTACATTGGTGTAATTGGGTCTGCCGTATCCTAGTATTTGCCAGTTGCTAGGAACCGGTATGGTATCCCATTGTTCCACGCTATACGACTCCTGCTCGAAGCCCTCTGGAGCCTCTGCAGGCGATGGAGCGTAGTGAAATTTCCAGTTGCCGCTGAGCAACTTAAAATACGGCGAAAGACCTCTTTCAGACCTCAGCGCTGATTCCACATCAGCATAGGGTATTAGCGTTGAGTGGGCAGGCTCCCTATTTATCGCCAGGGTATCTAAATCCTCCCACAGATGTGGTGTTCTTTGTCCTTCAGACATGATGGCAGAACCTCCCTCAATTTAAATTTAACCTTTAATAGCACCGGCAGCTATATCAGATATAAACTGCCTGCTGAAAACTATAAACAACACCACCAATGGCAATACAGCCATGACCGTCGCAGCCATTACCATAGCCATATCTGTATTGTAAATACCATTTAACTGAGACAGCGCCACCTGTATAACGCTCTTATTGGGATCGCTTATGACTATTAAAGGCCACATGTAATCGTTCCACGCACCCATAAAAGTAAATATGCCCAAAAATGCCAGAGCAGGCCTTAACAGTGGAAGACCCACATGCCAGTACAACCCAAACTCCCCGCATCCATCTATGGTAGCCGCGGAGATAAGTTCATCGGGTATAGTCTCTTCACCATACTGTTTCATCCAGAATATCCCAAAAGCGCTGGCCAAACTGGGTACTATAAGTGCGTTAAAGGAATTAACCCATCCAAACTTCTGCATCATTATAAACCTGGGAATGACTCCTAATTGCCCTGGGATCATCATGGTAGCTAACAGTCCCATAAACAATCCCGTTTTACCGGGAAAATCAAATTTAGCAAAGAAGAAACCCGCCAGGGAACAGAAGAAAACCACTCCCAACGTAGTGACTACCGAAACGTACACACTGTTTAAAAAAGAGCCCCAGAAATTTATATTTTCCAATACCCTCTGGAAATTTTCGATAAATTTATTGCCGGGTATTAGCACCGGTGGAAATCTGTATACATCAGAAGTAGTGCGGGTGGACATTACGACTAACCAGTAGAAAGGGAACAGAGAGGCTAAAGCCCCTATTATCAAGCAAAAGTGCAAAATGGCTTTTTTTATCATTGCCAGACCTTTATACTTATTCATTGATACCCTCCCCTTGCGCCGTTATTGTAGTTGCTTTGTGGCAAACCAGTTTACAGCTGAAAAAGCAAATATTATAATAGCCAATGCCCATGCTACCGCTGAAGCGTACCCGTACAGATTTCTCACAAAGGCTTCGTTATAAAGGTAAAGCACTATGGTCATGCCACCTCCATTGGGCCCTCCACTGTTTCCCACAAAAACCTGAGGCTCAGTAAACAGCTGCAATCCACCTATAGTAGATGTTATAACCGTAAACAATATTATAGGGTTGAGCAAGGGAATTACAATCTTAAAGAATATCTGTATCTTTGTAGCACCATCTACAGTTGCTGCCTCGTATAGGTCTGTGGGAATGCGCTGTAATCCAGCTAGATATATTATAGCGTTATAGCCTACCCATCTCCAGAAAACCATGGAAGATATGGCCACCTGAACCCAATGGGGAACGTCCCTCCACTGTATGGGTTGTAAACCCAACTTCGTCAATATGAAATTAATTATTCCGTAATTTCCGAAAATCTGCCCAAATATTATCGCCACCGCCACAATAGATGTCACATTGGGAAGAAAATAAAAAGTCTTATACGCTTCCCTTCCAGCGAGGTCTTTGGCATTGAGGAGAAACGCAATAACCAACGCGAAAAAGAGCATAGGTATGGTAGATTCCACCCAGATTATAAAGGTATTGGCTATGGACTGCCAAAAATCATGGTCTTGCAGCAAAGCTCTGTACTGGCTCAGGCCTACATATTGCATCTGCCCAATTCCGTCCCACTTATTGAAAGAGAGGATAAATGAATAAATAATCGGGAACGCCCCAAAAACCAGGAATAATATATAAAAAGGAGATATATAAAGATATATAAACCTGTTTTTCCAGATTTCGTGCCACGTACCTCTCGACTTTAAAGGAAACTTCTTCTTAGATCGCTCTATTGCCGTTAAGCTATCCACCTTTCCTCAACCCCCTACATCTTATTTATTTCGGCAGATAAAACCTTATTCCTTAATTGACAAAAGTTTTACCTGCCGAACAAATCCAGCCTATGCCGTTATCTACCCGAGAAATACTGTTTCTTTATATTTTTCAGCGCATCCTGCCATGCCTTATCCGCAGCTTTATTCTGCGATTCTACCAATTTCAACTGCTCTGTGTAGAGCCCTCTTATACCCTCTGTATTAGGCCCGTAATAGAATACAGGGATGTTCTTCGCAGCATCTGCAAAGACCCTGTTGGTCTCCTGCCCTCCAAAAAACGGCTCCTTTACGAATACGCTCTCATCGTCAAAAACAGCTTTTGCTGAGGGGAAGAGGTTCATGGTCTTAAGCTGCCTCTTCTGGTTTTCAGCAGACATCATCCACTTAATCGCCTGCCATGCTTCCTGGGGGTGCTTGCTAGACGCAGAAATGGCTATAAAAGATCCACCGCTATTGCCAGGGCCACCTGGAGCCGGAGCTATACGCCATTTACCCGATGTATCAGGTGCAGCATCCTCCAGAATCTGTTTCATCCACACAGCTCCTACAAAGGAAGCTACCTTACCCGTATTCATAGCGGCATTCCAGTCTGTAGTATAACGAGCTACATTAGCGCTGTAACCCAATTTACGGGCTTGTACTGCCATGTCAAATATGTCTTTTATCTCCTGCCTATCTCCTACAAAGTTGTTGTTGGTATCTAAAAACAGCGTGGTCTTCTGCTGAGTTGCATTTATAAATACATTGTCGCCTATATTGTCAAAGGCATATACGCCTATATTTTTAAGTTTTTGAGCTGCATCAAAGTAATCCTTCCACGTCTTTATAGTATTGGCTACCTGTTGAGGATCGGTAGGTAAACCCGCCTTCTGGAATAGATCTTCTCTGTAGAATAGCGCAGTAGGACCTGTATCCATAGGAAAAGCTATCATTGTCTTTTGATCTGGAGTGACTCCCATCTGCCACTTCCATTCGAAATACTGATCCTTGAGATCACCGGCGTTATAAGGTGGGGCAAGCAAGTTTACAAACTTGTCTTTGTACTGATAATAATCAGCTACGTTGGTGTTTATACAGACGATATCAGGCATGCCCGAGCCCGCTGCCATCGTAGTCTTCAGCTTCGCGTTGTAATCGCCACCGATTTTGGTAGCGTTTATCGTAATATTGGGGTATACCTTGCTCACATCTTTTATCAATTTGTCTTCCACAGACCTGTTCCAGTACCACATAGTCAATGTGACACGTTCGCCCTTTTGAGACTTACCAGAAGATGAAGCCTGTTTATTACCGCCTGAGCATCCTGCCAAAAGGCTTATCGCTAACAAAAGCGACAGCGCAATTCCCCACACTTTCTTGCGCATACCTGAATTTTCCTCCCCTAAAATTAATTTTAAAAACCATTAGGAACACTATACAGAAAAGCTATTTTCAGATAAGCAACACCCCCTTTATTTTTGCGACAAACGTTTTACAACTTTATTCAAATTTTTAATAAATCATCTACTATTATTCTAGCTTAGTGCGAAAACATTTTCAAAACTCAAATTTCATCAAATTTGACGAATATTCGCTGCTTTTTTTATCTTTTTTAAATATTTCTCGTGTTTTCTTACGTTATCTCTATTTTTCTATGGTGATCACTTAAGCACATCTAGGATGGTGACTATAAGCGATTTTGACGTATGTGAAAACATTTTGCCTATATAAATTAATCACATTAATAAATTATATTAATAAAACCAATTTAATATATAAATACCATTATTAAATTAGTAAAAGTTGCATAATGTGTACTTAACAAATTAAATTTTAAAGAAGAGAGATAACCAATGAGCTTTCACGACAAATTTGACATGGACACTTTTGAAAGAGCAGCACAGGATCTGAACGTGGTAGGCGGCATGACCGCCTGACAACCACTTTCAGACCATCTCAAAACAGGCCGTTTATACATCTTCCCAGGTTGCTCTAAATCCTCAACATTTAACCATCCCTTTTTATTAAAGCTATAATGCCCTCAGTATCGTGCCTTTGGGGCATCAAATCCACCTTATATCCCTTTTCCAGTATAGCCTGACTTGTCACCGGCCCTATAGCCATTATCCTAACATCCCTCAACAGGTTTGCGCTATCGCCGGCGATTTCTATTAAGTAATTAAAGGTAGATGGGCTGGTAAATATAGCTAAATCAAGCCCTCTAATCAATTGCTCTATCAGGTAATCCTTAATCTCGTAATTAGGCACGTTGTGGTACAAAGGCACCTTATCCACATAACCTCCGTGCTGCCTCAGTTTCTCTATAAGCTTTTCTCCCCCTATGTCCGACGTAAGCACCGCGACGCGCTTACCCTTTACCTCCGCTGCCATCATTTCCGCCAAGGCATCAGAGGTAAAATCCCCTGGCACAATGTCGGCGCAAATATGGATTTTCTCTAAAGCCTTAGCGGTAGCTGCACCTACAGCAGCAATTTTCTTGCCTTTTAACTTCCTCACATCAAATCTCCAGAGAAACATGGCTTCATCCAAGACCTTAACCGAATTGACGCTGGAGAAAACCAGATAGTCGTATTCTTCAATGCGCCGGGAAAATGCTTCAAAAGCGCCGTAAACCGGTTCAATCTTTACAGTAGGACACGAAATCACCTGATAGCCACAATCTCTCAGGCTTTCTATCAATTCAGCCGATTGTTCAGGCGCTCTGGTCAGAAGTATTCTCTTTTTGCCATCTGTTTCATGCCAGCCAATTTGATCCCTCATATATACCACGTCACCTATGACGATGACAGCGGGATTGCCAATGCCGCTTTCTTTTACCTTACGGCATATGTCTTTCAATGTGCCCACAACTGTGGTCTGATGAGGAGTTGTGCCACGGGATATAACCGCGACAGGTGTTTCTTCCTTTTTGCCGTTCTTCGCCAACTCCTTCACTATGTGCTCTATGTTCTTTATCCCCATGAGAAATACCAATGTCCCTTCTAGACCCGCCAATGCTTTAAAATCCAGCACGCTTTTATCCCTATCGCATCTTTCATGACCTGTTACGATGTGCACCGATGAGCTCAAATCCCTGTGCGTGACGGGTATTCCCGCATAAGCCGGCACTGCCACCGCAGAGGTTATACCAGGTACTATCTCAAAAGGCACTCCATGCTGGCGCAAAAAAAGCGCTTCCTCGCCTCCCCTTCCAAAGACAAAAGGATCTCCTCCTTTCAACCTCACGACTACCTCATATTGCCTAGCCTTTTGTACCAGAAGCCTGTTTATTTCCTCCTGCGGCACACTATGGCAACCTGGTATCTTGCCCACGTCGATCATCTCTGCCCCGACCTTTGCCAGCGACAGAATCTCGCGGTTTACAAGCCTGTCATACACCACCGCGTCAGCCTTCTTTAAAACCCTCTCAGCTTTCTTAGTTATGAGTTCAGGATCACCAGGCCCTGCGCCCACTAAAAACACCTTGCCCATCCTATCCCTCTTTTCTCATAAAGCTCACGTTTGACCTGTCAAGCGCTTGGCTAATTTTTTACCAAGGGATTCCGGCTCAAATATTTCCCCTCGCATTTCTTCCTTTTTTACCTTGCCGCTTTGCTGAGACATGCCTAAAAGCACCATTTTGCCACTGGATACCGTGGCATAGGCCCCTATTGCAACACTGCAATTGCCGCCTAACTCCATCATAAAAGCCCTTTCAGCCCTTACGCACATTTCCGTTTCCCTGTGATTTAGGTGTTTTACCACTTCATATAACGGGTCTTTTTCCCTCATCTCAACCGCCAAAGCGCCTTGCCCCACAGCCGGCACCATCACATCTACAGGTATATACCAGTCTATCCTGTCCCCCATACCTAGCCTCTTTAATCCCGCTGCTGCCACGATAATACCATCAAGGCCCAACTCTTCCATTTTTCTTAAACGGCTATCCACATTTCCCCGTAAAGGCACTACCTCAACGCTATCGTCCATATCTTTTAGCTGAACTGCTCTTCTCAAACTGCTCGTGCCGATTTTAGCCCCTCTACCAAGCCCTTTCAATCCCTCCTGTGCAAATAGAGGCACCGGAAAAAAACGCCTGTTGCACACCAGTACATCCCTGGGGTCTTCTCGCTCTAATACAGCAGCTATAAAGAGGCCTTCTGGCAGCACACCGGGTACGTCTTTCATGCTGTGCACCGCTATATCTATATCCCTCTCCAATAGCGCCTTTTCTATCTCTTTGACAAATAAGCCCTTTCCCCCCGCTTCGCTTAACGGCCTATTTGTCCACCTATCACCACTGGTTGAAATCTTTACGACTTCAAAATCAATGTTTTTATCTATAGATTTCAAACTCTCTACAACTATTTGAGCCTGGAGCAACGCCAACTTGCTGGCCCTGCTCCCAATCCTTATCCTCATCCCCCATCACCGTGCTCCTTGATATACTGTATAAACCTATTTACCATTTTAGAGGCAACCCTGTGCAGGGCAATCCTGACCTGCTCCATTTCTCTCTCCGTTAATACGACTTTGTTTTTCAACCTTTGGAATTCCAAGAGGCAGACCTCTCCTGCGTATTCATTTACCTCTTTTATCATGGGAACCAGCTTTTGCTGGGCTAACCACTTTACGTATTCTCCTGCTGCCTCCTCCACCATCTTTTCTATATCGTCTATTAAATCGCGCCTTTTCAAACCGTTCTCATAAGAAACCCTTTTAAGATCATCAAGGGTATACAGGCTCACCCCTGGCAGCTCCGCAACCCTGGGGTCTATATCCCGGGGAAGAGCTATATCTACCATGCAGACTTTATGACCTCTGTATACACCTTTGAACTTATCGTAATTGACCGTATAATGGGGGGCATCAGTAGCGCTTATGATTACATCGCAGTCGGCCATAGCGCTGTACTTAAACTCATAATTCACCGTCGTAAGCTGTGGAAACTCTTTTTTAAGATCCACCGTCCTCTTATGGGTCCTATTTGTAACGTAAATCCTCTCAACGCCTTTTGCAATCAGGTTTTTTATGACGATCCTCCCCATCTCTCCTGTGCCTATGACAAATACCTTTTTATCAGAGATTCTGCCGTTAAAGGCTTGTTCAATGAACTTAACCGCTATATAACTTACAGATAAAGGAATATCTGCTATACCTGTGGTCGCTCTGACTTTTTTCCCTAGAGAAATTGCATCCAAAAACATCCTGCTCAACACTTTGTGGGCAGTACCTGCTTCCATAGATTTTTCATACGCCTCTTTAACCTGTCCTAGAATCTGTTCTTCACCTACCACCATGGATCTTAAACCACATGCCACTTCAAAGAGGTGTTTTACACCATCTCGTCCTCGGTAGCAGTACCCATACTCTTTTATCTGATCAAGGGCTAACCCAGAATACCGGCACAAAAAACCCAGTGTATCTCCATCGGCCCCTCTGGAATAAGTATATACCTCAGTCCTGTTGCACGTGGAAAGTATAACAGCTTCCTCCACGCCCTCCAGTTCCACAACCTGCTTGAGGGCGCCTATCAGCTCATCCTTTTTAAGCGCCAGTTTTTCCCTTATGCTTATAGGCGTGTTTTGATCCACGCCTATCACCTTTAAATCCTCTAAACTCATAGCCATTTCCCCACCGCAAAAGTACAATTCACTTTTTCAATCACTGCATAACCATCTCCTGCAATGTTTATCATAGAAACGCTGCCATTATCTACCTTAAACCTCCAAAAAGCCCCTTGATCGCCGCAAACTATATAAGACAATATAGCCTTTATAGGGCCGCCATGGGTTATTACAGCGACGCTTTGAGCACCACCTGCTACAATCCCCTCAAACCCTTTTATGACCCTACTGTAAAACTCCGAAAAGCTCTCTCCACCAGGTATCCGGTACTCAGGATCACGGCACCACCTTTCCCACTCCATGGGATATTGTCTTTTTGCTTGGTGCCACATCAAGCCTTCAAATACCCCAAAGTTTTGTTCTCGTAACTCCTCCAGAGCCTTAACAGGCACCGTACCCATAAAGGCCATGGCAACATGCATACACCTCTTGCTAGGGCTGGCGTACACGCCATCAATGCCGACTTCTTTTAAAAAATCCACGATCCTATCTGTCTGCTCCATGCCTTTTGGTGTCAACTCAGCCTCGCTCCAGCCAGCGTATATACCCTTTTGGTTAGCGTCTGTTTCTCCATGCCTTATAAGATATACCCGCATACCGCTTACCTCGTCGCCATAAATACATATGCATAGGATATCAACTCTGTTATTTCACCGATGCTTCCAACGGTATCTCCCGTCATACCACCGATCCTCCAGTGAATATAACCTGTTATGGAAAGCCCGCTTAAAGCCGAAATAACAGCTATCCATATTACGTGCGCATAAGAAAAACCGCTGAAAAAATAGCCAAAAACCAATGTAAAGGCCGCAGCAACTGCCACATCCAGAGCTTTCACCCTGCCTATAAACAAACCGCCCAGCCCCTTGCCATCCCTTGCCGACCTGGAAAAAGCCATGGCGGGAACCATCGCCCACCTCCCCATAACATGCGCTATTATAAGGGCTGTGGGCACGAACAGAGGATCCATTTCCATTAAAAAAAGCGCCTTAAATAGCACCACAAATAACACAGCCAAAACCCCATTAGTGCCAATGCGGCTGTCTTTCATTATATCCAACACCTTATCCCTGCTCCTGGCGCTAAACAAGCCATCAAATGTATCAGCCAGCCCATCTATGTGCATACAGCCTGTCAAGGCGTAAGAGGCCGCTATGGCTATCAACACCGATATTTCCTCGGGCAACTCCCGCAAACTACCGTAATAGACCGCATACACTAGCAACCCCAGGATAAGGCCTATTACCGGAAAATACCTGCTGCCTTTACCAAAATCCCCCTCTCCTGCGTGGATATTAACAGGTACAGGAATCCTGGTCATAAATTGCACCATAAGTACAAAGCGCTTTACTTCATCTATTAATATCATCCACTACACCTCTATTTTATTTTAACAGGTATACCGGACACCATCAAATAAACTTCGTCCGCATCTGCGGCTACCAGCTGGTTCATCCTTCCTGCTATGTCCCTAAAAACCCGTCCCAACCTGTATTCAGGCACCAAACCCATACCTACCTCGTTGGAGACCACAATGACCATCGCTTTTGAGTCTCTGGCGCCCTCCACAATACCCACAACCTCCTGCTCTATACCCCTCTCTATTTCATCTACGGAGCTTAAAGGTATCTTATCCCAGTCACCGCCTTCGTCCATAAGCAAATTGGCGATCATAACTGTCATACAGTCCAGCAGCACCACTTCTTTATCAGCCTCTGCAATTACCTTCTTTAAACCTTTATAGCCCTCATAGGTGTTCCAGTGAGCAGGTCTTCTTTCCCTGTGTTTTTTGACCCTATCCTTCATCTCATCGTCAAAAGGGATGGATGTAGCGACGTATAGCACGCTGCTGGCCTTTGCCGCCAGCTTTTCTGCAAAAGTGCTTTTGCCAGATCTGGCACCGCCTGTAATCATTATAAGCCGTCCCATTTTATACCTCCATTATCTGCCTCATGCCGTCAGCAAAAATTTCACGAGCAAGAAAAAAAGCAAGGATATCACCGACGAGGCATACATTACCTTTA
This sequence comes from Caldanaerobius polysaccharolyticus DSM 13641, assembly GCF_000427425.1. Classification (NCBI taxonomy): domain Bacteria; kingdom Bacillati; phylum Bacillota; class Clostridia; order Thermoanaerobacterales; family Thermoanaerobacteraceae; genus Caldanaerobius; species Caldanaerobius polysaccharolyticus. Next base: position 441,270 of record NZ_KE386495.1, read on the forward strand.
TGGCGCCTATTATACCATCCGCTTCAACGGCCTTTGTCTCATTATCGTACCGCAATATCTCAGCTGCCGCCAGCGTCGCCAGCTTTGTTATCCTGGCTGGAATAAAGTTTAAAATGCCGTTTAACTTTGCAGAAGCCCAACCCAGATGGGCATGTCCGTCCTCTTTAACATCCAACATAGCGTTCAACACGCTGACAGCTCTATAGACTAAAGCCAGAGGCGCACCTCCTATAACAGCGTACATAAGAGGCGCAACTATCCTGTCGTTTATGTTCTCTATTATCACCTTTACTGCAACCTTGGAAATGTCATCCTGGTCCAGGTGTTCTGCATTGCTCACCATCGGCGATAAAGCTTTTCTGGCGCAAGCCACATCCCCTATTTTCAACGATCTATGCACTTTGCTCATCTTTACGTCAAGTCCTCTGGCATCAAACGCCGTATACATAAGAATAATGTTCACTGCCATTACAGCGTATCGCCCCAAGACCGATGCCACAAACATCAGAGCATATGCGACGGCAAACGTCAAAAACACTACCGCCGTACAAAGGATTATACCCGCTTTCTTTTCACCCCTGGGATCTTTGTACCTCGCTTTTAAACTACATTCCATGCGGGATACGAAATCGCTTATAACCTTTACAGGATGGGGCCATCCCGGGGGATCGCCTAAAATCAGATTCATAACGTATGCGATGACTACCTGTATCACTTAAGCTCCCTTCTTTACTCTGTGAAGGCACTACCACGGGCATACCGTTAACAGGGTTTGGCATAATAAGCACATCTGCCCGATAGGCCTTTTTTATATTCTCAGCGGTTATGACCTCCTGCGGGCTACCCGACGCTATCACCATCCCATCGCAAATCAACGCTATATCGCGACAATATTGGGACGCTAAACTAAGATCGTGAAGCACCGCTATCACGGTCATACCACAACGGCTCAATCGCGATACCATATCCATTATATCATACTGATATTTTATATCCAAATGGGATACAGGTTCGTCTAGAAGCAAAACCTCCGGCTGTTGACAGATCGCTCTGGCTATCAGCACCCTCTGCCTTTCTCCGCCGCTCAAATGAGTTATAGGCACGTCCTTCATATGCCACGTGTTGGTCACACGCATGGCGTGCTCTACAGCTTTCCTGTCCTCTTCTGTCTCCTTTCCAAACCACTTATGATATGGCATACGCCCCATCCTCACTATGTCTTCACAGGTAAAATCAAAGTCTATTGATGTGTCTTGCGGCACATACCCTATGTGCCTGGCCCTGGCCTTTATATCCATGGCGCTTATGTCTATGCCGTTTAGCAAGACCTTGCCCTTTGAGGGCTTTAGATAACCTGATATAGACTTCAAAAGGGTACTCTTGCCCGAACCATTGGGACCTATCAAACCGATAAAGCTGCCTTCTCCTACATCCAAGTGGATGCCTTTTAAAACCTCTCTTTTATCATAAGAAAAATGGACATCAACCAATTTCAACATCACTGCGTCCTCCTGTTTTTAACGAGGAGATAGAGAAAAAACGGCCCTCCTACCGCCGAGGTTATAATACCTACGGGCACTTCAGCAGGCGACAAAACCAGCCGCGACAGCGTATCCGCCCATATCAAAAAAATCCCCCCTGAAATGGCGCTACAGGGTATCAAAAACCTGTGGTCAGGACCTGTAATAAGCCTTACCGTGTGGGGAACGATAAGACCTACAAATCCTATTATACCGCTTACCGACACAGCCGCCGCCGTTATGATGGACCCCAACATCAGCAAAACCCTTTTGGTCTTTTCCACATTTACCCCCAGGTGATAAGCCGATTCTTCCCCTGTAAGCAAGGCGTTTAAGTCCCACGAATAAAAGTACATCACAATGCTGGAAGGTAATATAACCGCAGCGGATACAACAATTTGCTGCCACGTCACGTAGCTAAAGCCGCCCATGGTCCAGAAGACAATCCTGGACATCTCCTGGTGGTTTAAAAGCATCAAAAACGAAATCACAGAGGAGAGAAAGGCACTTATTGCAATTCCAGCCAGCAACATCGCCGTCATATCAATCCTGGACCCCTTTTTCGCCATAATGTACACCGCAAAAACCGTCAGTATGGCCATTAAAAACGCCAGGATATTAGTTGCAATAAGCCCTAACCCTGCTACAATGGCTACGGTGGCCCCCACAGCAGCCCCCGAAGATATGCCAAGGACATAAGGATCTGCCATAGGATTTTTAAGCAGGCCCTGAAAACAAGCTCCCACTGTCGCCAGCGCCATCCCTACCATAGCCGCTTCTACAGCCCTGGGAAACCTTAGCGACAAAATTATCAGCCGGTCTGTCCTGTAAAGACCAGGTTCACTTATTGTCATAAATATTTTAAACAAGCGCGGCAAAGGGATCCTGACAGTACCTATGCAGGTGGAAGCAGCTACTGATAGCAATAGCACCAACACGAGCAAAAAGTATATTAACGCCCTTTTCATACTATTGTTTAAACGCATCGGGGTGCAAAGCCTTCGCCACCGTTTCAAGCCCTTGAACTATCCTGGGACCCGGCCGCAATATGATGTTGTCGTCGATGACAATTATTTTGCCATTTTTAACTGCATCCAGGTCTTTATACCCTTGCATATTGCTAAGGTCTTTTACATTGCCGGCATGAGATGAAGTGAGCAACACCTGGGGATTATCCTTAACCAATTTTTCCATGCTGTACTGAGCCCATCCCTTGACATCCGAAACCACATTAATGCCTCCAGCCATAGCGATTATCTCATCGATAAATGTGCCTTTGCCCGCTGTCCAGTTTTGCTGGCCAAATTGAACCGCATAATACGCCCTGACTTTATCGCTATTTTTAACCTTATCCGATATCTCCGAAACTTTGCTCTTCATCTGGGCGACCAATTTACTCGCTTGCTCATTTTTATCCACAATCTTACCTATAAGGCTGATGGAATCGTAAATCTGGTTAAAACTCTGGGCTTCGGTTATGACCACAGGTATACCCAATGATTGAATTTTTTGAACCTCGTCTTTTGTGACAGTTGTCCCCGCCAACACCACATCAGGCTTTTTGCTGGCTATTGCTTCCACATTGGCTCCCTTAAATCCACCGACTTTATCTATATTTTTGGCCTCAGGGGGATAATCGTCAAAATCAGTAACTCCCACTATCTCATCGCCTGCATCTATTGCAAAGAGTATTTCGGTATTACTAGGGGCCAAAGATACTACTTTTTCAGGCTTTTTAGCTATTTCCACTTCTCTGCCCGTAAAGTCGGTGACCTTTAAAGGGTAGACCGTATGCTGCACCCGCTGCCCAGACGCCTTTGGGCGAGCCTTAATAACCGCCGTCTTTGTGGAATTCCCTGCGCATGAAATAGACCCCATTATAACCAGTACCAGCACCAGCAACCATAAAAGCCCTTTTTTAAACATCTAACACACCTCCAAAAAAAATTAAACCCATCCAGGACGGATGGGTTATACGCAAAAATCTACTATAAGACGCACTTTGAGCGTAAAACTTTAAAACGCGTACGCCTTTAAATGCGCATCACTCCTTCCCTCCGAAGGCTATGCGTGAACCTCATGGCAGGTCTCCTGACTTGCGAATCATCTTACTCTCGGCACCTTCCCGGTTTGCCCAGTGGTCAATTGCCGATTTCATCATCGCTCACAGTAGCGGGGGCTGTAACGGATTTTCACCGTTTTCCCTTTTAATTTCTTGTAGAAAACCATGAGGTTTTTTATTAAATTTTTTTTAATATTAACATAACCCGATGACATTTGTCAATGTTGGGAAGTGGGCGCAGTAGTGGCGTTGTTTTCATCTTGCGCTTTTTTATTTATTCCTCTTCTCACAATGGCATCCACCGTTTCATAGGTATCCCTGTATAATTTCTCTTTACTTATAAGCTTTCCATACCTGTAAGTGTACTTGTATACATCTACCACCACGCCATCATGAGCGGGCCTCTCTATTTCCTCCTTACCGTAAGGCAATTTGTTGTCGTCCACGTATATAGTCTTCGCCTTATTGACCTTTATTACATCAGATTTAAATTCAAAGGTCATGCCGTTTAAATAATTATCACCGTAAATGTCCACGTTAAATCTGTTACCTGAGACATAGGAAGAAATATACACAGGGTATTTTGATGTATTCTTAAACCTGAAGTCAAACCAATCTCCCGCAATAGTAGCATCAAGCCCTGGCGGTACATAAGAAACGGGAAACTGATGGTGAATTCTGCTGGTAACAGCGAGGTTTGCCCTCAACACCGCGTTATAGAGGGTGGTGGCAATCTGGCATACGCCGCCTCCCACGTCATCTACCAGTTTGCCATTTACTATAACCGGCGCGCTTTTATAGCCGTTGGAAATGATTCTGGGACCAAGGGTCTTATTGAGAGAAAATTCTTCATCAGGCATCAACAACGTGCCATTTAAAGCCTTTGCTGCCACTTTTATGTTATCCGTTCTATTGGCATCCGCAGGGTTAAATTTGGTAGAAAACGACGCTATCTTGGTGTTTACTCTGCTGAAAAATTCCGCCGTATATTTTGGCATAATTTCATCGACCTTTAACCTCACCAATTGACCTCCAGCCTTTATACTTTTTAAAATCTCCTCCTTGGATGCCGCTACATCCAGCTTTTTGCCTTTCTTATCTGGTATAACCGTAAAAGTTCCTTTATTGAATATCAACTTCGCGTCTTCAGCGGGTACGTTTACTTCCTTAGCAATAGCGGTGAGAATATCGTCGATTTTTTTTGTATCTATATTCATCTGTAGTTGTAGCCTAACGCCGTACTTGCTGGCATCGTATATCTCTTTGAGCGCTTTCATAATATTCTTATCCTTACCCACAGCGTAGGCCCTATCAATCACTTCTCCGTAATTGTATGAAACTCCCAAATCGGAATAGCTTACAATTTTCTCACCCCTGTCCCATAGCAGCGTCAAGCTCTTTTTCAGCACCCCATCGTACTGCTCTTTTAGCTTTGCCAGAGCAGCTTCTTTTGTCAATCCACCTAAGTTGATATTGTCTACGTAGACGTTTTTCGCTATGGTCTTCTGGCTTAAAAGCAGATAGGCATAAGTTCCTCCAAAAGCTGCTCCCATGAGGAATAAAATCAATAATGCCATTATAAAGCCCATAAATATTTTCTTCCCGGTGGTCTTAACCTCCGACACCATCGCTCATATCATCCCTTCGCTTTGTTATGGTATTCACAGTAACCGTTTAAAAGACAGCTGTCACACAGGGGTTTTCTCGCTTTGCATACCTTTCTGCCATGGTATATCAACAAATGATGAGCTTTACCCCATACCCTCTCAGGAAGTATATCCATAAGGTCTCTTTCCGTTCCGTACACATCCTTTGAAGAGGCCAGCCCCAACCGGTTGGCTACCCTAAACACATGGGTGTCCACCCCTATGGCGCTTACACCAAAGGCATTGCTCAAAACCACGTTGGCTGTCTTACGGCCCACGCCCGGCAATTTCACCAATTCTTCCCTGCTCTGAGGCACATTTCCTCCGTATTCTTGCACGATCTTTTTGCACGCCTCGATAATATTCTTGCTTTTAGACCTGTACAATCCACACTCTTTTATCTCTTCCTGTAGTTCCTTTATATCAGCATTAGCAAAGTCCTCAGGAGACACGTACTTCTTAAAAAGCCTTGATGTTACCATATTTACGCGCTTATCCGTGCACTGGGCCGACAATATGGTCGCAATTAAAAGCTGAAACGGGCTGTTAAAATTAAGCCCAGGTCTTGCATCAGGATATGCTTTTTCTAAAATCCCTATAATCGATTCAGCGGTCTTCTTATCCATAGCATCTACTCCTTAACTTTTGTAACGCCCACCTAGCAGCATCTTTTATAGCCGGTCTAGGATCGTCGAGAAAAGGCTCCAGCTCCTTTATATACCTGGCATCACCCGTGTTACCCATGGCTATCAACCCATTGCGCTGCAGGACAGCCTTCCCCCTCCACGATGCGGCTGTGGGCTTAAATATCTCTTTAAACCTTTTATTATCCATTTTAACGATGTCCTCTAACGGTATCAATGGCATAGGAGGCCTTGGGATAAACCAATCACCCCTGGAATACTTGGCTCCTTTGTTCAACGGACAAACCTCCTGACAGGTATCACAGCCGTACACTCTCATCCCCATTTTTTCCTTTATTTCATCAGGCAATATACCTTTTTTCATTGTATTATACGAAAGGCATTTTGATGCATTGAGGACATACGGCTGGACCAACGCCTTTGTAGGACATGCTTTTATACACAGCTCACAACTACCGCACTTGCTCTTTAGCGGTACATCAGGGATTAATTCTAATTCGGTTATAATTTCTCCCAAAAACATCCAGGAGCCGTATTGGCCGTTTATGATACTGCAATTTTTGCCGTACCATCCTATCCCCGCCCTGTGGGCGACCATCCTGTCTACAAGGGGGCCTGTATCAACCATATATACGCTTCTTACATTATATCGCTTTTGAATATATTCAACAAGCTGTAACATCATGTGTTCCATGACCTGATGGTAGTCGATGCCGTAAGCACACCTTGAAATAAAAGCATACCCCTTTTTGTTTTCAGAGATGTATGGTGTATTATAGCTTAAACCCAGGGCAATGATACTTTTAGCCGAACTAAGAATCAATCGAGGCGAAACCCTTTTTTCTACATCCTTTTCTTCAAAACCCGAAAGGTAACCTTTATCCTTCCGCTCCAATAAAATCTTTGGGTCAAAATCCTCTGCAGTGGTAAAGCCCACCGCATCAAAGCCTAATTCCAAAGCATACTCTCTCACATCTCGGCTTATTTTCTCTTTATCCATATAACCACCCACATAATTTTATCACAAATTAAAAGAGAGCAGTTACGCTCTCTTTTGTTTTCTCTCTATTCTATTGAGCTGCCACATCTTTCTAACCGCGACTATCTTTTTATCGTCGCTATCGTTTTGATCGCTTTGCACGTCGCATTCATCGTACACCGTATCCTGTTCAATCTGGCGATCACCTTTGTATAGGCCATCTAGATCCTCGTCGTCTGCGTATATCTCTTTAACTCTTTTCCTATACATTGAACTTCCCCTCCATTTCTGATGTTTAGTATAGCTAAATTTGTATTGACATATTCCATTAATGTGTTATAATAATTTTTGTGAGGATCGGGGTTATAGCTCAGCTGGTTAGAGCGCTACGCTCACATCGTAGAGGTCACAGGTTCGAGTCCTGTTAACCCCACTTGTTTTTTTTGTAAACACCATATCTTGACAAAAGAGTGTATATAACATATAATACTTTCAAAAGTTTTAAATAGCTTTTTAGCTACAATAACTGAGGAGGGTTATAATGAAAGTAACAGTAGATCAAGATCTATGCATAGGGTGTGGCGCATGCATCGATACATGCCCTGAGGTCTACGACTGGAACGAAGATGGGATGGCCCACGTGATCGTAGACGAAGTTCCTGAAGATTTAGAGGAACTGGCACGTCAGGCCTTGAGTGATTGCCCAGTGGAAGCTATAAAAGAGGAATAAAAAAATGCCGATGCGCATCGGCATTTTTTTATTCCTCTTTTTCTTCCGGATAAGATATCTCCAGGGAAGGATACGCCTTTCCACCTCTTTCAACTTCTTTTTTGCCTTTTGGCAACAGCAGATTTAACAAAATACCCACTATAGTAGCAGGCCCTACGCCACTAAAAAGCAGATTGCCTATTTGAATCTTGATTCCGCCTACACCCAAAGTGAATATAATAGATGCTATGAGCAAATTCCTGGTGTCGGAAAAATCAACTTTATTGTCAATAAGGGTTCTCAAACCGGCAGCAGCAATCATGCCAAACAGTATTATGGTAATGCCGCCCATCACCGGTTTGGGAATGACCTCTATTGCCGCTCCTATTTTTTGCACAAAGCTGAGCAAAACAGCGATTACAGCAGCGCCACCTATAACCACAGAACTGTACACCCGCGTAATAGCCAGCACTCCTATATTTTCTCCGTAAGTGGTACTGGGAGGTCCCCCAAAGAAAGCCGCTATGGCCGTAGCCAGACCATTGCCTAAAAATACGTTGTGTAAACCAGGCTTTTTGATGAGGTCTCTTTCCACAATATTGCCTATTACCAGCACATGACCCAAGTCCTCTACCATAGATACGATAGCTAGCGGCGCAATCAGCGAAACCGCTCCCCACATCAGCTCAGGGCTATGGCCTACTAAAAAGTTGAACTTTGGAATTGCTATCCATGCTGCTTCTTTTACTGGCTTAAAGTTTACTGCGCCTATAATAATGGCAAATATATACCCGCCAATCGTCCCCAAAAGAATTGGTATTATCTTTATAAATCCCCTGCCAAACATAGCGAACAGGATTATGAATACAGCGGTAACAGCAGCTACCAGCAAGTTCTCCTGAGCCTCTTGAACAGCCACAGGTGCCAGGCTCAAACCTATTATCATAACCACAGGCCCTACCACTACAGGGGGCAACAGCCTATCTATCCAATCAACGCCTGTAATGCTTATAATTATATAGACCAATACGTACATGATCCCTGCAGCTATCATGCCTGAATAGGCGCCCCTTATTCCAAACTCTTTTGTAGCTGCAATAATAGGTGTGATAAACGCGAAAGAAGACCCCAGATACGCTGGCACGTATCCCCTTGTAATAAGGAGAAATATTATGGTGCCAATACCTGATGTAAAGAGAGTTACAGAAGGATCCAGACCAGTCAGCAAAGGAACCAGCACCGTCGCACCGAACATAGCGAAAACGTGCTGCAACGACAATGGCACGATTTCTTTTACCGGTGGTACATCTTTGATGTCGTAAATTTTTTTACCCACATCTTTTTCCTCCTTTTTAGCCTCACAGGGCTAATTTAAAGTTATCTATAGCATTATAACATTATCTGCATGACTTGTCCACAAAAATAAAAAAGAGAGTGCATACAAACACCCTCCTGTAAATACGCAAAATACATTTACCTCTTTGAAAATTGTGGTGCCTTCCTCGCCTTTTTGAGGCCGTACTTTTTCCTCTCCTTCATTCTCGGATCCCTTGTCAAAAGCTTGTACTTTTTGAGCAAAGGCTTTAATGTCTCATCTGCCATAAGCAAAGACCTAGCAATACCCAATCTTATGGCATCGGCCTGGCCGGTAAGTCCACCGCCGATGACTTTTGCACTGACGTCAAACTTATCAGCTAAATTTGTGACCGTTAAAGGTTGTTTTACAATATACCTTTGAGTAGGAATAGTAAAATACTCTTCCAGAGGTCTACCATTAACTATTATATTACCTGTGCCAGGGTACATCCTTACCCTCGCCACAGATGTTTTTCTCCTGCCTACACCGTAATAAGTAAGAGCCAATATTTTTCCTCCTTCCATTAGAGATCAAGCGGTTCAGGCCTCTGCGCCTGATGGGTATGTTCTGGTCCTCTGTAAATCTTCAGCTTCTTTATCATCTTGTTTGCCAATCTGTTTTTAGGAAGCATCCTCTTAACCGCCAAGTACAACGCCTTTTCAGGATTTTTCTTCATCAACACCTCATAGCTGGTAGTCTTAAAACCACCAGGGTATCCTGTATGGCGTGCGTACACCTTGTCTTTTAACTTATTGCCTGTTAAAACTATTTTATCAGCGTTAACCACTATTACGTAATCCCCTGTATCCACATTAGGAGTATATACAGGCTTATGTTTGCCCATGAGAATAATAGCAATCCTACTGGCTAGTCTTCCCAATACTTTATCCTTGGCGTCTACTACATACCATTTCTTTTCTATCTCACCGGGTTTCGCCAGATATGTCTTCAACTCTTTTACCTCCTCACAGAAAACGTAAAATAAACCGGGGCTAATTTTACACTAAGTTTTAGTATAATATATTATAGCATCCATGTCAATAAAAAACCTTATAAAGATACAGGCCATAGGGTGGAACTGTAGGGCCTGCTTTGCTTCTGTCCCTTGAATTTATCACATCTCTAACGTCGCTCCACATCAACTTGCCATTGCCCACCCATATCAATGTTCCCGTTATTATCCTCACCATATTGTACAAAAAGCCATCTGCTTGGATAACCAGCTCAATTAACTCATCAATCCGATTTAAATCCAAGCGCTTGATCGTCCTCACAGACGACTCCACATTGCTGCCCGCCGCTTTAAAAGCTGAAAAATCATGGGTACCTATAAAAAGCTCTGCGCCCCTCTTCATCGCATCCAGGTCCAACCGGTATTTATAATGGTATACGCGGTTTTTCAACAGCGCTGAGGGCAGCTCACTGTTGAGTATATAGTACCTATACTCCTTGCCTATCGCGCTTTTTCTGGCGTGAAAACTGTCGTCTACTTTTTCCGCCGCTTTTACAACGATGTCATCAGGCAACACGCTGTTTAAAGCATAAGGCAGGCGACTAATAGGCACTGACGAATTTGACTTAAAATTAGCTACCTGCCCTATGGCATGGACACCAGCATCTGTCCTGCCAGCACCGATTAAGTTCACATCTTCACCTGTTATCTTTTTTATAGCTTTAAGCATTTCCCCTTGCACGGTTTTAGCGTTTAGCTGGTACTGCCAGCCGTGATAGTGTGTCCCATCATACTCAACGATGAGCTTTATGTTACTCATACTCCGACCCCATACCTGTCTAGCACCACTAAAATTATCATGATGCACGTAACGGCAACCGCTCCCCAATCTACTTTGCCTACGCGCAGTTGCCTCATCCTGGTCCTGTTCTCCCCGCCTCTGTAGCACCTGGCCTCCATCGCCATAGCTAGCTCATCGGCTCTCCTGAAGGCATTTATAAACAAAGGTACCAATAAGGGTACCATGGCCTTTGCCCGTTTTACGATGTTCCCGCTCTCAAAGTCAGCGCCTCTGGCCATCTGAGCTTTCATAATCTTGTCGGTTTCATCCAACAGCGTAGGAATGAACCTCAAAGCAATGGTCATCATCATGGCCAGCTCATGAGCAGGCACACCTATCCGCTTAAAAGGCGACATCAGAAGCTCAATACCATCAGTCAACATAATAGGAGACGTGGTTAATGTCAGCAGCGATGTACCCACTATGAGGAACAGCAACCTTATGCTCATAAATACAGCCAGGTGCAATCCCTCTGCTGTCAGCTTTAAAGAACCGTAAGACCATATGACGCGACCTGGTGTCAAAAACATATTTATGGCCATGGTTATAAGCAATATAGCCATAATGGGTTTTAATCCCTTGAATATATAACTCAATTTCACCTTAGATATATAAACAGCCAAGGCTATGTAAAGCACTACGTATATATAACCCGTGTAATTTTTAACCATAAACAAAACCACAATAAAGACCAAGGACAACAATATCTTAACCCTGGGATCCATCCTGTGAACAGGGGTCTCTCCCGGAATAAACTGACCTATAGTTATATCCTTAATGGCCATAGCCCCTACTCCTTATGATTTTTATAAGTTCTGCTTTCGCATCGCTTACCGTATACACGTGCTCATTTACATTAAAGCCCCTTGACTTCAGCTCTTTCATAAGCTGCGTAACCTGGGGAACGCCAAGGCCCATTCCCTTGAGCTCTTCTGACCTAGCAAAAACCTCAGAGGGTTTCCCTATCATAGCTACTTTTCCCCTATTCATGACTATTATTCTGTCAGCGTATTCAGCAACGTCTTCCATGCTGTGAGAAACCAACACAATCGTCATCTTTTCTTTATGGTGCAATCGCCTTATATTGCCTAATATCTCTTCTCTGCCTTTGGGATCCAACCCCGCCGTGGGTTCATCTAAAATCAATACCTTGGGCTTCATCGCCAGCACGCCCGCAATGGCTACTCTGCGCTTCTGACCTCCTGATAGCTCAAAGGGCGACTTATCCTTTAAGGCATCATAGTCTAGCTCTACTAGCGACATGGCATACTTTACCCTTTTTTCCACTTCTTTTTCATCAAGGCCCATATTAACAGGACCAAAAGCTATATCCTTGTACACCGTCTCTTCAAATAGCTGGTGTTCAGGGTATTGAAAAACCAATCCTACCTGCTGCCTGATCTTTTTTACATCTACGTTTTTAGATGTTATATCCACCCCATCTACCAGTATCTGGCCAGAAGTGGGCTTTAAAAGTCCATTCATCTGTTGTATAAGGGTGGATTTGCCCGAACCGGTATGCCCTATAATAGCGATAAATTCACCGTCTTGGATAGTAATGCTTACGCCATCAAGGGCCACAGATTCAAAAGGCGTTCCCTTGTTATAAACATAGGTTAAATTTTTTATCTCAATCGGCATATCAACTCCACCATTTCTTCCACAGATAATACATCTACAGGTATTTCGTAGCCTTCTTTTTTTAGCAAATAAGCCAACTCGGTTACCTGAGGCACATCCAATCCCAGCTTCTTTAGCTCTTCTACGTTTTTAAAGACTTCCCTTGGGGTACCATGCATGACTATTTTTCCATGGTCCATTACAAACACCCTATCAGAAGCCACAGCCTCATCCATAAAATGAGTTATATTTATGACGGTTATACCCTCTTCTTTGTTAAGCTTTTTCACGGTCTTCATGACCTCTTGTCTCCCCACCGGATCCAGCATGGCCGTGGGCTCGTCTAATATGATGCATTTAGGCCTCATGGCTATTATTCCAGCTATGGCAACCCTTTGCTTTTGTCCCCCTGAAAGGAGGTGTGGAGCCTTTTTTGCGTGTTCCCACATCCCCACGGCTTTCAGCGCTTCATCTACCCGTTTCCTGATCTCCTCCGGCGGTACGCCCAGGTTTTCCGGCCCAAATGCCACGTCCTCCTCTACCACTGAAGCCACCAGCTGGTTATCAGGGTTTTGAAATACCATTCCCGCTATCTGCCTGACATTCCAGAGCATACGGCCATCTCTGGTGTCTATGCCATCCACCAATACAGTACCGGAAGAGGGTATCAAAAGCGCATTGAAATGCTTTGCCAACGTGGATTTACCCGAGCCATTATGCCCTATTATGGCAACGTGTTCTCCCTGTTTTATATCTATATTTACGCCGCACAAAGCCGCATCGTTTTCAGGCTGCCCGTCATTGCCGCTATCTCCTCTTGTTTTATAGCTGTATACCACATTTCTGGCAGATATTATATTCAACCATTACACCTCTTACGCTCAATATTATCAGCTTATATAAAACCAAATTTATAATTTATTATAGTATATATCTGCTTAAAATGTAAATAGGGATTAAGCGATACTTAATCCCTATTTGCTCATACCAACTCGATTATCGCCATAGGCGCTCCGTCACCGCGCCTGGGCCCTAACTTTATTATCCTAGTATATCCCCCTTGCCTGTCAGCGTACTTCGGAGCTATCTCATCAAAGAGGTTTTTGACAACAGTCTCATCGTATATAAAAGCAAGGGCCTGCCTTCTGGCATGGAGATCTCCTCTTTTCCCTAATGTTATCATCTTTTCAGCAAACTTCCTGGTCTCTTTCGCCCTGGCCTCTGTAGTCACTATTCTTCCATTTTTTAAAAGGCTCGTGGTGAGATTTCTTAACATCGCCATACGCTGATCGGTAGGACGTCTCAGTTTTCTGTGATACATCCTGTCATCCCTCCTCGCTAGGTTTTAATCTGAGGCCCAATGCTTCCAATTTTTTCTGCACTTCCTCTAATGACTTCTTTCCCAGGTTTCGAACTTTCATCATCTCTTCTTCGGTCTTTTGCGTCAGCTCGCCCACGGTGTTTATACCCGCTCGCTTGAGGCAGTTATAAGACCTTACGGACAGATCCAGCTCTTCGATGGGCATGTCAATAAGGTGATTGTCGTCGCGGTCTTCTTTTTCAACCATTATTTCCATGTTATTTATATGCTCGGACATGGTGACAAAGAGATTTAGGTGTTCTATGAGTATTTTGGAAGCGAGGCTTATAGCCTCATCTGGCTTAATGCTCCCATTGGTCCAAACTTCTAAAATCAATTTATCATAATCTGTTATCTGACCTACTCGCGCATTTTCAACGTTATAGTTGACTTTTTTCACAGGGGTAAATATGGAATCTACCGGGATGATCCCTATAGGTTGATCAGGTTGTTTGTTCCTTTCAGCTGTGACATAACCCCTTCCATTGGCTATTGTCAATTCCATATGAAGTTTAGCGTCTTTCTCCAACGTAGCTATGTGCATATCCGGATAAATTATCTCTAAATCAGCATCGGTTTTTATATCATCCGCGACAACTTCTCCTTCTCCTTCCTTGTCTATATACGCGACTATTGGCTTGTCGTCTGACGAATGCAATCTTAAAGCCAGCTGCTTTATGTTGAGTATTATCTCTGTCACGTCTTCTACAACACCTGGAATCGTAGAAAACTCGTGTAAAACGCCATCGATTTTAATTGAGGTTACGGCCGTACCGGGAAGTGAGGAAAGTAGCACTCTCCTGAGAGAATTGCCCAGTGTTATACCATATCCCCTCTCCAGCGGTTCAATGCTAAACATGCCATAGGTGCCTTCCGGGTTCCTGTTAACGCATTCGATTTTTGGTTTTTCTATTTCTATCATTTATGAAACCCTCCTAATCCATGTTCTCCCATGTCTAAAACCGAGGGTAACTGCTATTTCACATCATTTAGAGTAAAGCTCTACAATATAATGCTCTTCAATAGGAATGTCAATGTGTTCTCTCTTGGGCAGTGCTACTACAGTGCCTTCAAAGTTATCTTTGTTCAATTGCAGCCAATCAGGCACATTTCTATTGGCCTCCAAGTTGTCCTTTATTACTTGCATCTGACGGCTCTTTTCTTTTACAGACACCACATCTCCCACTTTTACTTCATAAGATGGTATGTCCACTTTTTTACCGTTTACCAATATATGGCCATGCTTGACTATCTGCCTGGCCTGTGCCCTCGATGCCGCAAACCCCAGTCTATATACCACGTTATCTAAGCGCCTCTCTAGCATTTGGAGCAGGTTTTCACCTGTTATGCCTTTGCGCCTTTCTGCTTCTTCAAAGTACCTTCTAAACTGTGCCTCTAAGACACCGTATATGCTCTTGACCTTTTGCTTTTCTCTCAACTGAAGGCCATAGTTTGAAAGCTTCTTTCTGTTCTGGCCATGCTGTCCCGGAGCATACGTGCGCCTTGATACTGGGCACTTATCGGTATAGCACTTATCGCCTTTTAAGAACAACTTCATTCCTTCTCTTCTGCACCTTCTGCATACAGGCTGAATATATCTCGCCATTTCAGCACCTCCTTACAATCTTCTTCTTTTAGGCGGCCTGCAACCATTATGGGGAATAGGTGTGACATCTTTTATGGCATTTACTTCAAGCCCTGCGGCCTGCAACGCTCTTATAGCAGCCTCTCTGCCAGCTCCAGGACCCTTTACGTAAACTTCCACGTTCCTCATCCCCAGATCCATGGCGGCTTTTGCTGCAGCCTCAGCAGCCATCTGAGCAGCAAAAGGCGTGGACTTCCTTGAACCCTTAAATCCCACCGTTCCAGCGCTAGCCCATGAAACAGCATTTCCCGCCATGTCCGTCAGGGTCACGATGGTGTTGTTAAACGTAGAGTGAATATGAGCGATACCCTTTTCTACATTTTTTCTGTCGCGCCTTCTCCTAGCCCTTTTCACATTTTTAGCCATTTACTTCCCTCCTCTTATCTTACTTCTTTTTCTTAGCCACAGTTCTCTTGGGACCCTTTCTCGTCCTGGCATTAGTCCTGGTCCTCTGCCCTCGAACAGGCAGCCCTTTGCGGTGGCGGATACCTCTATAACATCCGATATCTATAAGCCGTTTTATATTTGTGGCCACTTCTCTTCTTAGGTCGCCTTCGACTTTGTACTCATTTTCGATTATTTCCCTTAATTTCCTTTCCTCATCGTCTGTCAAGTCCCGAACGCGGGTATCAGGATTAATCCCGGCTTTTTCCAGGATTTTTTTAGACGTGGGTCTGCCTATACCGTATATATAAGTCAACCCTATCTCGATCCTCTTGTCCCTGGGCAAATCTATACCTGCAATCCTCGCCATATACGTACCTCCTTTCAACCCTGTCTCTGTTTATGCTTGGGATTCTGGCAAATCACCATGACGCGTCCCTTTCTCCTTATGACCTTGCATTTCTCGCAAATTGGCTTTACAGACGGCCTTACCTTCATGAAATCACTCCTTTTCTTTTTTTCCTCTCCACACGATCCTTCCTCTTGTAAGATCGTATGGGGTCAATTCTACCGTTACCCTGTCACCCGGAAGAATTTTTATAAAGTTCATCCTCAACTTTCCCGATATATGGGCTAAAACCCTATAGCCATTTTCCAGCTCTACCTGAAACATCGCATTAGGCAATGCCTCTACAACCGTGCCCTCAACCTCAATGACATCTTCTTTAGGCAAGGAAACTACCTCCCCATTACTCACGCCTTTTTGAATTTTTCCAAAGCCTTTCTTAAATCAGCATTGGATATCTTTTTACCGCCCAATATCTTATCTCTAATAGCGTCATCGTACTCGTTTGTGCGCAAAAGGTGTTTTATATTTTTTTTCTTGGGTTTGTCTATTTTCCGCAATTCTCCATCGGCGATATACGCATAACCGCCCTCTACGGCGATCACCACAAAATATCTGCCGCTATCCCTGCCCATTTTAGATATAACTATCTGGCCAGGACTTAAATCACCGCTGCTATCCATCCAATTCACCTGCCAAAACAGTCAATATAACAGGTCCATCAGCCGTTATAGCTATCGTATTCTCATAATGAGCAGATAACCTTCCATCTACTGTCACCACAGTCCATTGGTTATCAAGAGTGCGCACTTCATAAGTCCCTTCGTTGACCATGGGCTCAATAGCCAGCGTCATCCCCTCTCTGAGCTTTACTCCTCTGCCTGGCATCCCAAAGTTAGGCACCTGAGGGTCTTCATGCATATTCCGCCCTATACCGTGTCCCACATACTCCCTAACCACCGAATAACCGTGAGATTCTACGTATTCTTGTATAGCGTGAGATATATCGTACAACCTGTAATTGGTATTGGCGTACTCAATGCCTTTAAAAAAGCTGTCTTTTGTCACCTCAATCAACCTCATCGCGGATTCAGAAACATCACCTACAGGAAATGTACGAGCTGCGTCCCCATGGTAGCCGTTATAAAATACCCCGATGTCCACACTTACAATATCGCCTTCCTGCAACTTTCTCTCACCAGGAATTCCGTGCACTACCTCATCATTAATAGACACGCATATGTTAGCAGGAAAGCCATTGTAGCCTTTAAAAGAAGGAAGTGCTCCTCTTCGCTTGATATAGTTTTCGGCTATTTCATCTAGTTCTGCCGTCTTCATCCCGGGCCTGATTTTTTCTTCAATCAACTGAAGGCACTCAGCTACAATCCTCCCAGCGGCTCTCATCGCTTGAATCTCCCGGTTTGATTTAATTATAATCATTTACCGTCAATGCTCCCCAGTATGCGGCAGATATCTGCAAAAGCTTCGTCTATAGGTTTACTACCGTCTACCTCGTGCAACAGCCCTTTTTTGCTGTAATAATCTATTAATGGTCGGGTCTGCTCCTGATATACATCTAACCTCTTTTCAATAGTTTCCCTGGTATCATCTTTTCTCTGTACCAGATTGGCTCCGCATACGTCGCATTTGCCCTCTTCTTTTGGCGGGATATTTATCAAATGATAAACAGCACCGCACTCAGGGCAAACCCTCCTATAAATAACCCTATTTATTAATGTTTCCCTATCTGCGACCATGTTAATCACAGCGTCGATTTTTTTGCCAGCGTTTTTAAGAAAGTCCTCTAACGCATCCGCTTGCTTGACGGTTCTAGGAAAACCATCCAGCAAAAAACCTTTCTCACAGTCAGGCTTTCCCAGACGATCCTTTACGATCTCCACCACTATTTCATCGGGTACCAACTGCCCTTTGTCCATGTACTCTTTTGCCTTATTACCCAGCTCTGTTCCGTTTTTGAGGTTTTCGCGAAATATATCGCCTGTTGAAATATGAGGTATATGGTATTTTTCAACTATTTTCGCCGCATGAGTACCTTTGCCAGCACCCGGTGGGCCCATCAATATGACATTCATATTTTCACCTCACTTCAAAAATCCCTGGTAATGGCGCATTAATAGCTGACCCTCCAGCTGCTTGATAGTATCGATGGCCACGCCTACAGCTATGAGAATCGCTGTGCCACCAAAGGCGATGTTTAAACCTGTAGCGCTCATTATCAATATGGGGATAACTGTAATCAAGGCCAGGAAAACCCCGCCCACAAATGTTATTCTATTCAATATCTTGGTTAAATAATCTGATGTCGGCTTACCAGGTCTTATGCCGGGTATAAAACCACCGTACTGCTTCATGTTGTCGGCGATTTCCACAGGGTTAAAAATTATCGCTGTATAGAAATACGTGAACAATATAATCAATATAAAATCGATCAAGTTATACGCTACCGTATTCCAGTTGAAGTACTTGTTTACAAAGGCAGCAAATGCCGTGTTGGGTAAAAACGCAGCGATCTGTAAAGGAAATCCTACTATAGACATTCCAAATATTATAGGTATAACGCCTGCTTGAAGCAATCTCATAGGTATATGCGTGGACTGACCTCCGTAGACTCTTCGACCTACAGTTCTCTTAGCGTACTGTACAGGTATACGCCTCTGCGCCTCTTGCATACCCACCACAGATATGATTAACAGCAGTATAGCGATCCAGAAACCAATTCCACCCATTAAACTGGTGGTGCCTCCGCCCACATATTTAAAAGTGGTCGCAAGCATGCTGGGTATTCTCGCGATTATCCCAGCAAAAATTATAAGAGAAATACCGTTGCCAATCCCCTTATCAGTAATCTGCTCTCCTAGCCACATGAGAAATGCTGTGCCGGATGTAAGCGTCAAAACTATAATCGCCATATTGATAAAACTGGGATTTATGACAGCACCTCTCAAACTAAACGTCAAACCTATTGCCTGTATCAGCGCCAGCAACACTGTCCCGTATCTGGTGTACTGTGCAATCTTTCTACGCCCCTCTTCTCCTTCCTTGGCTAACTGCTCAAGCCTTGGAATCGCTATCGTCAAGAGCTGAAGTATGATCGAAGAGTTGACGTAAGGGATAATGCTCATGGCAAATATTGTAAAATCCCTGAATGCACCACCTGATATTATATCAAAAAAGCCTAACAATTGTCCACTTCTCAGGTAATTTTTTATGATACTCGTATCGATATTAGGGATGGGGATATGAGACCCTGCCCTAAATATCAATAGCATCAACAGCGTGTACAACATGCGCTTTCTCAAGTCAGGTAATTTCCAGGAGTTAATTAAGGTGGACAGCAACTAAATCACCTCTACCTTTCCCCCAGCTTCCTGGATTTTTCTGATGGCATTTTGTGAAAACTTATGAGCCTTTACTGTCAAGTTTTTTGTCAATTCACCGTCGCCCAGTATTTTAACCCCGTCTTTAATGTCTTTTATTATCCTTTTTTCCAACAAAACGTCAGGCGTAACCAGATCTCCGTCGTTGAATTTATCGTTTAGGGTGTTGACGTTTACAACAGCGTACTCTTTTGCAAAGATATTGACAAATCCTCTCTTGGGCAACCTCCTATGAAGAGGCATCTGACCTCCTTCAAAGCCGGGTCTTACGCCGCCACCGCTCCTGGCATTCTGCCCTTTATGTCCCCTGGTCGATGTCTTGCCATGTCCTGAGCCGATACCTCTGCCCACCCTTTTAGGTCTCTTCTTAGAACCCTCCGCTGGCCTCAACTCGTGTAATTGCACTCTTCAACACCTCCTACGCTATTTCTTCCACCTCAACCAGGTGTTTAACCTTATTTACCATGCCTCTGATTACAGGGGTATCTTCTTTGATAACCGTGCTGTGCAATTTGCGCAATCCCAACGCCTTTACGGTGTCTATCTGATCATCAGGTCTACCTATCGTGCTTCTAACCAAAGTTATCTTTAACTTGGCCATAATCATCACCTCAACCCAGTATTTCTTCTACTGACTTACCCCTTAACCTCGCTACTTGCTCAGCCGTCTTAAGGGACTTAAGCCCTTCAAAAGCAGCATTTAACATATTTCTTACGTTGTTGGAACCCACAGACTTCGTCCTTATGTTCTTTATACCCGCGACCTCAAATAACGGCCTCAAGGGTCCCCCTGCTATAACGCCAGTACCCTCTCTGGCAGGCTTCATTATAACCTCTCCTGCTCCAAAATGGCCTATTGTTTCATGAGGTATTGTATCATTGACAATGGGAACCTGTATTAAATTTTTTTTGGCAGATTCTATGGCTTTGCGTATAGCGTCTGGTATCTCAGCTGCCTTGCCTTTTCCGATACCTACGTGGCCTTTTTTATCGCCTACTACCACCACAACGCTGAACCTAAAGTTTTTACCGCCCTGTACCACCTTTGATACCCTATTTATGGATACAACTCTTTCTTCAAGGTTATCTATCTTGCTGGCATCTACTCGCACAAAATCCCCTCCTTACTTTAAAATTCAAGACCTGCGCTTCTAGCCGCATCAGCCAGTTCCTTTACTTTACCGTGGTACACATAACCACTTCTATCAAATACGACCTTTTTTATGCCTTTTTCCAATGCCTTTTTGGCTAAAAGCTCGCCCACGGCTTTAGCCGAATTTATATTACACCCCTTGACCTTGCCTCTCAATTCAGGAGCCAACGTGGACACGTACACCAGCGTTTTCCCCTGGGTATCATCGATGAGCTGGGCATAAATGTGTTTCAAACTTTTATAAACGCACAGGCGGGGTCTGTCAGGAGTTCCGCTGATTTTTTTCCTAATCCGCAAATGGCGCTTCTTTCTGGCCTCATTTCTATCCACTTTTATTATCATAATCTCACTCCTTTCATCACTTCTTACCTGCTTTACCTTCCTTAAGCTTTAGAACTTCATCAGCGTACTTAATTCCCTTCCCCAAATAAGGATCAGGTTTTTTGAGTGACCTTATCTTGGCCGCAACCTGTCCTACCAGCTCTTTATCCGCACCTTTAACGGTTATCTTATTCCCATCCACGACATATTCTATACCGGGCACTTCCTCTACTTCAACAGGATGGGAAAAACCCAAGAACAGCACCAACTTTTTGCCCTGTTTTTGCACCCTATAGCCTACGCCTTGGATCTCCAAGGTCTTTTCAAAGCCTTTATTGACGCCTTCCACCATATTTTTGATCAAAGCTCTGGTAAGTCCATGCAGAGCCTTATGCTCCTTCTCATCGCTGGGCCTTTTTACAAAAATTTTTCCGTCTTCTACCACTATCTTCATATCTTTATGGAATTCCCTTTTTAATTCTCCTTTTGGCCCTTTTACTATTACCACGTTTCCATCTACTTTCACATCAGTGCCTTGAGGTATTTCCACAGGCAATCTTCCGATTCTAGACATAAGCACACCTCCCTCACCAGATATAACAGATTACCTCTCCTCCAACTCCTTCTTTTCTCGCCTGCTTGTCAGTCAATATGCCTTTGGATGTAGATATAATCGCTGTACCCAGGCCACCCAGGACCCTTGGAAGCTGATCGTGTCTGGCGTACACCCGCAGACCAGGCTTGCTAATCCTCTTAAGACCGGAAATCACTCTCTCTTTATTTGGCCCGTACTTTAACCATATCCTTATATTTTTATGACCGTCTTCTTCTATTATTTCTAAATTTTTGATGTATCCCTCTTCTAACATTATGCTAGCCAATTTCATCTTTAAATTTGAATATGGGATGTCGACCGTTTCATGCCTTGCGATATTGGCATTTCTTATACGTGTAAGCATATCTGCAATCGGATCAGTAACTACCATAATATGCCTCCTTTCTACCTTTACCAGCTGGCTTTTTTAACGCCTGGTATTTCGCCTCTATAAGCCATTTCTCTAAAGCAAATCCTGCAAACGCCAAACTTTCTAAGGTAAGCATGGGGTCTTCCACATATCTTGCACCTATTATACGCCCTTGTAGAAAACTTTGGCTTTCTCTTTTGCTTTACAATCAATGCTTTACGCGCCAAACTCTTTACCTCCTTTACTTCGCAAATGGCATTCCCAATAATTCCAATAAGGCCCTGGCTTCTTCATCGGTCTTAGCGGTAGTCACAAACACGATATCCATACCTCTTATTTTGTCGATTTTATCGTAATCCACTTCAGGAAAGATGAGCTGCTCTCTTATACCCAAGGTATAATTCCCTCTTCCGTCAAAAGAATTGGGTGAAACGCCTCTAAAATCGCGAACCCTTGGGAGGTTTATGTTGAACAACTTATCTGCAAATTCGTACATCCTCTCGCCTCTTAGCGTGACCTTTGCGCCTATGGGCATGCCTGCCCTTATCTTAAATGAAGCGATAGATTTTCTCGCCCTGGTGATCAACGGCTTTTGACCTGTAATTGCGGTCAAATCGTTAACAGCTGCCTCTAATGACTTGGGATTTTCCTTGGCATCGCTTACGCCTGTATTGACTACAATTTTCTCTAATTTAGGTACCTGCATCACGTTTTTGTAATTAAACTTTTTCATCATTGCCGGTACAACCACGTTTTTATAGTGCTCGTACAACCTCGACAATTTTCAATGCCTCCTTTCGCTTTCATTTGTCCAACGCTTCATTGCATATTTTACATACCCTGACTTTTTCACCGTTTGATAATATCTCTCTTTTATATCTTACGCCTCTATTGCAGTTAGGGCAATAAAGCATTACGTTGGAACTGTCTATTGGCGCTTCTTCGTGGATAATTCCAGCTTGTTGAACGCCCGGCCTGGGTTTCTGGTGTTTTGTTACAATATTTACCCCTTCTACCAGCACTTTACCTGTTTTGGGGAAAGCCTTGAGTATCTTGCCTTTTTTGCCTTTGTCATCGCCGGATATAACTACCACCATATCTCCCTTTTTGACGTGCACAATCATCACCTCCATTAAAGAACTTCCGGTGCTAACGATATAATTCTTCCAAAATCCTTCTCTCTGAGCTCCCTAGCCACAGGTCCAAAAATTCGAGTACCCCTTGGCTGTTTATCGTCTCTTATTATTACAGCGGCATTGTCGTCAAACCTTATATAAGAGCCGTCCTTTCTCCTTATACCTCTTTTGGTCCTGACCACTACAGCTTTAACCACATCGCCCTTTTTTACAACGCCTCCTGGTGTTGCATCTTTAACAGAACAAACTATTATATCCCCAATATTGGCGTATTTTTTATGGAAGCCACCCATCACGTGGATACACATCAATTCTTTCGCTCCGGTATTATCCGCCACGTTTAGCCTTGTCTGTGGTTGAATCATCGTAATCCTCCTTTCAAATTATTTTGCCCGTTCTATAATTTCCACAAGCCTCCATCTCTTTTCTTTGCTCAACGGCCTCGTTTCCATGATCTTCACTTTGTCCCCTATGGCGCACTGATTATGCTCATCATGAGCTTTGAACTTTTTCGTGCGCTTTATTCTCTTGCCGTAAAGGGGGTGTTTCACCAGATCTTCTACTGCAACCACTATAGTCTTATCCATCTTATTGCTGACTACCGTTCCAATCCTGACTTTTCTAGCATTGCGCTCCATACCACTTTCCTCCTTTCTACATAGCCTTTAACTTTAATTCCCTTTCTCGCAATATGGTCTTAATCCGAGCAATGTCTTTTCTTATCAACTTTATCCTCATAGGGTTATCCAGTTGTCCTGTCACCATCTGAAATCTCAGGTTAAACAGCTCTTCCTTGAGTTCAGCCATCTTTCTCTCCAATTCTTCATCGGTTAATTCCCTTAATTCCCTAGCTTTCATTGGCCTCACCACCCACTTCTTCTCGCTTTATGAACTTCGTCTTTATAGGAAGCTTATACATAGCAAGACGCAACGCCTCTTTGGCTGTCTCTTCAGGTACGCCGCCTATTTCGAAAAGCACCCTACCTGGCTTTACTACTGCTACCCAGAATTCCGGATTGCCCTTACCTGAACCCATTCGCGTCTCAGCAGGCTTTTTAGTTATGGGCTTGTCGGGAAAGATCTTTATCCAAACCTTGCCTCCCCTTTTTACAAACCTGGTTATGGCCACCCTGCACGCTTCAATCTGGTTCGCTGTTATCCACCCTGGTTCCAGCGCTTGAATGCCATAATCCCCATAGGTGATGGTATTGCCCCTTGTTGCATTGCCCTTAATCCTGCCTTTTTGCATCTTTCTGAACTTTGTCCTTTTCGGCATCAACATTGGAGTTCACTCCTTCCTCTCTTTTATCGCCTTTATTGGGAAGAATCTCGCCTCTGTTTATCCACACTTTCACACCTATCTTACCGTAGGTGGTATGAGCCTCAGCAAACCCGTAATCTATATCAGCCCTTAACGTCTGAAGAGGTACCACGCCTTCATGGTAATGCTCTGTTCTGGCGATTTCAGCTCCACCCAGCCTGCCGGAACATGCCGTCCTTATTCCTTTAGCTCCTGCCCTCATAGTCCTCATCATGGCCTGTTTCATTGCCCTTCTAAAGCTTATACGCCTTTCCAATTGTGACGCTATGTTTTCTGCCACCAATTGAGCGCTGAGCTCAGGTTTTTTTACTTCTATAATGTTGATGACTATATTTTTCCCTGTCATCTTCTCCAGCTCATTTTTGAGCTCTTCTATACCCGCTCCGCCTTTACCTATAACCATTCCAGGCTTTGCCGTGTGTATATTTATCCTCGTCCTATTGGCAGCTCTCTCTATTTCAATACGCGCTATGCCTGAATCGTACAACTTTGTCTTTATATGCTTTCGCAATCTTGCGTCCTCTAGCAGATTATCAGCAAAGTCTTTGTCGTTGGAAAACCACCTTGATTCCCAATCCCTTATTATTCCCAGCCTCAAGCCATTTGGATTTACCTTTTGTCCCATTTTATCCCTCCTTTTACCTCTCTTTAACTACAACGGTAATGTGACTAGTCCTTCTTCTCATAACATCAGCCCTTCCCCTTGCCCTCGGCTTATACCTTTTTATTATAGGACCTGGGTTGGCGTAAACTTCGGATATATATAGATTATCCGCGTTCATATTAAAGTTGTTTTCAGCATTTGCTACTGCGGATTTCAAGACCTTTCGCAGATAATACGCGGCCTTATTAGGCGTGTAATTCAATATAGCCATAGCTTCTCTAACGCCTTTGCCTCGTATCATGTCGACCACAAGGCGAGCTTTTAACGGCGACAACCTCAGATATTTGGCTGTTGCTCTGGCTTCCACTGCATATACCTCCCCTGTATAAATTTCTTTGAACTCATTTTACCGACGTAGTCTTCTCGGTTCCAGCATGGCCTCCAAATTTTCTGGTAGGCGCAAACTCTCCTAACTTATGCCCCACCATTTCCTCTGTTATATAAACAGGAACATGCTTTCTGCCGTCATGTACCGCAATAGTATGGCCTACCATTTCGGGGACGATCGTCGAGCTCCTGGACCATGTTTTTATTATAGACTTTTCGCGCTTTTCGTTCATAGCTATAATCTTTTTAAGCAACTTCTGGTCTACGTAAGGCCCTTTTTTCAGCGACCTGCTCATTTAATTCCCTCCTTTTGCTATTTCTTTCTTCTGCGCACGATGTACTTATCTGATTGCTTGTTTTTCTTCCTGGTCTTGTAACCCAATGTAGGCTTGCCCCAAGGAGTAACAGGTGACGGCCTTCCAATAGGCGCCTTGCCTTCTCCACCGCCATGGGGATGATCCACTGGATTCATGGCCGATCCTCTAACAGTAGGCCTTATACCTAACCACCTGCTGCGCCCTGCTTTTCCCAACGAGATATTCTCATGGTCCAGATTGGATACCTGACCTATAGTCGCCTTGCAGTCCAGCCTCACCATGCGAACCTCAGAAGAAGGCAACCTCAGCTGAGCATAATCTCCCTCTTTTGCGATTACTTGAGCCGCCGCTCCTGCAGCCCTTACCATCTGACCGCCCTTACCTGGAACTAATTCTACGTTGTGGACTATGGTACCTACGGGTATATTCCTGAGCGGAAGGGCATTGCCTATCTTTATTTCTGCATTTTCTCCTGACATAACCGTATCGCCTACCTGAAGTCCGTAAGGGGCTATTATATACCTCTTTTCTCCGTCCGCATAATTTAAAAGCGCTATATACGCCGTTCTATTGGGATCGTATTCTATAGAGGCGACTTTTGCAGGAATTCCGTCTTTATCCCTTTTAAAGTCTATTATCCTGTATAGCCTCTTGTGACCACCGCCCCTATGCCTTACTGTAATCCTGCCATATACGTTTCTCCCGGCCTTTTTCTTAAGGCTGACGGTGAGAGACTTCTCTGGCTCTGTTTTGGTAACCTCTTCAAACGTAGAAACAGTCATGAAACGCCTGCCAGGGGACGTAGGTTTATACTTTTTTATTCCCATCTAATATCCCTCCTTAAATTATCGTCTGCCCCGTCCATTACACATTTTCAAAGAACTCTATGGTCTTGCTATCGGGTTTTAGCTTTACGATCGCTTTTTTCCAGTCTGGCGTTTTGCCTTCAAATCTTCCTACCCTTTTTTTCTTCCCTTTTATGTTCATCGTATATACTTTATCCACTTTTACGCCAAACAGCTGCTCCACAGCCTTCTTAATCTCTATTTTATTGGCATCTTTCGCTACCTCAAAGGTATACTTCTTTTCTTCCATGAGCTTCATGGACTTTTCTGTAATAATCGGCCTTATTATGATATCATAAGGGGTTGCCATCACGCAAACACCTCCTCGATCTTGCGCACCGCATCTTTTGTCACGATGAATTTATTGTGTCTTAATACCTGATAAGTGTTGAGGTTGTTGGCTACCATCGTCTCTACACCAGGTATATTCCTTGCTGACCTCTCTACGATCTCGTCTTTATCAGGCAAAACTATCAAAGCCTTTTTGTCCACGTTAAAGTTTTTCAAAAGTTTGACGATCTCTTTGGTCTTTGGCTGCTGCAGCTTTAATTCGTCCAGCACTATAATTTCATTGTCCTTTACCTTTGACGACAGCGCTGATTTTAATGCCAACCTTTTTACTTTTTTCGGCAACCTATAGCTGTAATCCCTGGGTTTAGGGCCAAAAACAACACCACCCTTGATCCATTGAGGAGCTCTTATGCTACCCTGTCGGGCCCGTCCTGTGCCTTTCTGCCTCCAGGGCTTCTTCCCGCCACCTCTTACTTCGCCTCTGGTCTTGGTAGAATGGGTGCCCTGCCTTTGATTCGCTAGATAATTGACCACAGCCTGATGCATAACAGGGACATTTATCTCTACACCAAATATGTCGTCGCTTAAATCTATTTCACCTACCTGCTCAGCATTTACGTTATAAACCGGAACCCTCGGCATTTATAAGCCTCCTTTCGCTATTTGTTAACTTTTACAGTGTCTTTTATTATCAAAAGAGATCCTTTATTGCCAGGTACCGAACCTTTTATCAACATGAGATTTTTCTCCGGGTCAACTTTAACCACTTCCAGGTTTTGAACTGTTACCCTCTCGTTGCCCATACGGCCTGGCAGATGATGGCCTTTCAATACCCTCGCAGGAAATGTAGATGCGCCCAGCGATCCTACTTTCCTATGGTGCTTGGAACCATGGGACATAGGACCCCTTCTGGCATTCCACCTTTTTATTGTACCTGCAAATCCTTTACCTTTAGAAATGCCAGTGACGTCTACCCTCTCACCTTCCGAAAATGTATCTACTTTTATCTCATCGCCTACGTTGTACGGTGCATTTTCTATTCTAAACTCCCTCAAATACCTTTTATAAGGTACATTTGCCTTTTTGAAATGGCCTATCAAAGGCTTATTTAACTTGCTCTCTTTTACATCCATAAATCCTACCTGAATTGCCTCATAGCCATCTTTATCCACTGTCTTTTTTTGCACAACAACGCAAGGACCCGCCTCCACTACTGTAACGGGGACTACAGTGCCATCCTCTCTAAATACTTGGGTCATACCTATTTTTCGACCGAGAATCGCCTTTTTCAATCCTAACACCTCCTATTACAGCTTTATTTCTATATCAACACCTGCCGGGAGATCCAATCTCATAAGGGAATCCACCGTCTTGGGAGTGGGATTTAATATATCTATAAGCCTCTTATGAGTTCTTATCTCAAACTGCTCCCTTGAATCTTTGTACTTATGCGGTGCTCTCAATATGGTGATTACCTCTCTCTCAGTTGGCAGAGGTATGGGACCCGATACATCTGCTCCAGTCCGCTTGGCTGTTTCTATAATCCTCTTAGCCGACTGATCCAAAATGGCGTGATCAAAAGCCTTTAACTTTATCCTTATATTTTGCTTGGCCATAATTTCCCTCCTCCTATATACACATTACCGGGTGTTTCAAATTTAAACCTACCCAATGGGGTAGGTCTAAATTTGTACACATTGAGTTACTCAATTATTGAAGACACCGTACCTGCTCCTACTGTTCTTCCGCCTTCCCTTATAGCAAACCTCAAACCTTCCTCTATCGCTATCGGCGTTATCAGCTCTACCGTCATCGTCACGTTGTCTCCTGGCATTACCATCTCTACTCCCTCGGGTAACTGTATCGTCCCCGTTACGTCCGTCGTCCTAAAGTAAAACTGCGGCCTGTACCCGTTGAAAAATGGCGTGTGCCTTCCTCCCTCTTCTTTCGTTAGCACGTATACCTGCGCCGTAAACTTCGTGTGCGGATGTATCGTCCCTGGCTTCGCCAATACCTGTCCTCTCTCTACCTCTTCCCTCTGTACGCCTCTTAACAATACTCCTATGTTGTCTCCTGCTTGCGCTTCGTCTAATATCTTCCTGAACATCTCTACTCCTGTTACTACCGTCTTCTTCCTCTCAGGCGATAACCCTACTATCTCTACCTCTTCTCCTACTTTTAACGTACCTCTCTCTACCCTTCCTGTTACTACCGTACCTCTTCCTGTTATCGTAAATACGTCCTCTATCGGCATCAGGAACGGTTTGTCTGTCTCCCTCTGCGGCGTCGGAATGTACGAGTCAACTGCATCCATTAACTCCCCATATCTCCCGCACCACTGGCACTCTCTCTTCCCACAACCGCACTCTAACGCCTTTAACGCTGATCCTGTCACTATCGGCGTGTCGTCTCCTGGAAACTCGTACTCGTTCAACAGGTCTCTTACTTCCATCTCCACTATCTCTAATAACTCCGCGTCGTCTACCATGTCTGACTTGTTCATGAATACTACTATATACGGCACTCCTACCTGTCTCGCCAGCAGTATGTGCTCCCTCGTCTGCGGCATAACACCGTCTGCCGCTGATACTACCAGTATCGCTCCGTCCATCTGTGCCGCACCTGTTATCATGTTCTTTACGTAGTCAGCGTGACCAGGGCAGTCCACGTGCGCGTAATGCCTCTTCTCTGTCTCGTACTCTACGTGCGCCGTGTTTATCGTTATACCCCTTGCCTTCTCCTCTGGCGCTTTATCTATCTCGTCGTACGCTGTCTTTACCGCTTTGCCCTGTGTCGCTAACACCGCTGTTATCGCCGCTGTCAACGTCGTCTTCCCATGGTCTACGTGCCCTATCGTACCCACGTTTATATGGGGTTTCGTCCTCTCATAATGCGCTTTTGCCATATCCTTTCCTCCTTATCTGTCTTTTAATATTTGATCCGCAATATTCTTGGGAACTTCTTCATAGTGATCAAATTGCATGGTATACGTACCGCGCCCTTGGGTCTTGGACCTCAAATCCGTAGCGTACCCAAACATCTCGGCTAACGGCACATAAGCTCTTATAACCTGGGCACCACCCCTAGGTTCCATGCCCTCAATTCTTCCTCTCCTGGAATTAATATCTCCCATTATATCGCCCATATACTCTTCAGGCACTACAACTTCCACTTTCATGACAGGCTCCAGAAGCACTGGATCGGCTTTTTTCATTCCGTCTTTAAATGCCATAGAAGCGGCTATCTTGAAAGCCATATCCGATGAGTCTACTTCGTGGTATGAACCATCGTATAGCGTCACGCCCACGTCCACTACTTCGTATCCGCCCAGTATACCGCTCTGCATAGCCTCCTGGACACCTGCGTCTACTGCGGGGATGTACTCTTTTGGAATAACGCCGCCAACGATCTTGTTGACAAATTCGTATCCCTGTCCTCGCTCTCTAGGCGTCAATTCCAGCCAGACGTGTCCGTACTGACCATGCCCACCGGACTGCCTTATGAACTTGCCTTCTACCTTGACAGGTTTTCTTATGGTCTCCTTATAAGCCACCTGCGGCTTTCCTACATTGCACTCCACTTTGAATTCCCTCTGCAACCTGTCTACAATTATCTCCAAATGCAATTCGCCCATGCCCGCAATGATGGTTTGGCCTGTCTCCTGATCGGTATACGTCTTAAATGTAGGATCTTCTTCTGATAATTTCTGTAAAGCAATCGCCATCTTCTCCTGCGCATCTTTCGTCTTTGGTTCAATGGCAACATGTATGACGGGCTCAGGGAATTCCATGGATTCAAGTACAATGGGATGCGCTTCATCGCACAGCGTATCACCTGTGGTAGTGTCTTTGAGTCCCACTGCAGCTCCTATATCTCCTGTGTACATCTCAGGCATCTCTGTTCTATGATTGGCGTGCATCTGCAGTATTCTGCCGATACGCTCTCTCTTCCCTTTTGTCGAATTGTACACGTATGTCCCCGATCTCAACACGCCAGAGTAAATCCTTATAAATACCAACTTACCTACAAAAGGATCGGCCATTACCTTAAAGGCCAAAGCAGAAAATGCCTCATCATCGCTAGCCTTGCGCTCAATCTCTTCATCGCTATCAGGCGACATCCCTTTAACAGGTGGAATATCCACAGGCGAAGGCAGGAAATCCACTACCGCGTCCAGCAGGGGCTGAACGCCCTTATTCCTGTAAGCAGAACCGCACAAAACAGGGACGATCTCCACATTTATAGTGCCTTTTCTTATAGCTGCTATGATCTCTTCCCTGGTAAGCTCTTCCCCTTCCAGGTACTTCATCATCAGCTCTTCATCCTGTTCAGCAGCGGCTTCCACCAGCTTTACCCTGTATTCTTCGGCCAGCTCTTTCATGTCATCGGGAATAGGCTGCTCCTCT
This sequence comes from Caldanaerobius polysaccharolyticus DSM 13641, assembly GCF_000427425.1. Classification (NCBI taxonomy): domain Bacteria; kingdom Bacillati; phylum Bacillota; class Clostridia; order Thermoanaerobacterales; family Thermoanaerobacteraceae; genus Caldanaerobius; species Caldanaerobius polysaccharolyticus. The sequence continues at coordinate 472,479 of NZ_KE386495.1, forward strand.
ATAACAGTTCCCAGGTCATCTTCGTAGATCAGCGCTTCCATCTTTACCAGATCCACTATTCCCTTAAAGGTGTCTTCCTTGCCTATGGGCAATTGCATGACCACAGGCGTAGCATTTAATTTCTTCTTGATCTGATCCACCACGCTGTAGAAATTAGCACCCATTATATCCATTTTATTGACAAAAGCTATCCTGGGTACATGATATTTATCCGCCTGTCTCCATACGGTCTCAGACTGGGGTTCTACACCGCCTTTAGCGCAAAAAACGGCAACAGCGCCATCCAATACCCTCAAGGACCTTTCTACTTCCACAGTAAAGTCCACGTGGCCGGGCGTATCTATGATGTTGATCTTGTGCCCTCTCCACTGGCATGTAGTAGCAGCCGACGTAATGGTTATACCTCTCTCCTGCTCCTGCTCCATCCAGTCCATGGTGGCATTGCCTTCATGGACTTCACCTATTTTGTGCACCTTTCCTGTGTAAAACAGTATCCTCTCAGTAGTAGTGGTCTTGCCGGCATCAATATGAGCCATTATACCGATGTTGCGGACTTTCTCCAATGGAAATTCTCTAGGCACAGTAATCCTCCTTTCCGCACAATATGCTACCACCTGTAGTGTGCAAATGCCTTATTCGCTTCCGCCATTTTGTGGGTGTCCTCTTTTTTCTTGACGCTGCCCCCTGTATTGTTCAGCGCATCTAAAATCTCTGCAGCCAATTTCTCCTTCATGTTTCTGCCTTTTCTCTCCCGCGCGTATTCCACCAGCCATCTTATGCCCAAGGACTGCCTTCTCTCTGGCCTTACCTCCATCGGCACCTGGTATGTGGCACCGCCCACCCTTCTGGGCCTCACTTCAAGAACAGGCATTACATTGTTCAGCGCCTCTTCAAAAACCTCCACAGGATCTCTTCCTGTTTTTTCCCTTATTATATCGAATGCTCCATATACGATTTTCTGAGCCAGGCTCTTCTTGCCATCGTACATGGTTTTGTTTATGAGCTTCGCCACTTTATAGCTGCCGTAGACGGGGTCGGGCATCGTGGTATAGCGCCTTTTATAACCTTTTCGCGGCATTCATCTCCCTCCTTTACTTTTTAGGTTTTTTCGCACCGTACTTTGATCTTCCCTGGAACCTGTTAGCAACACCTGCAGCATCCAGTGCCCCTCTTATAATCTTATACCTTATACCAGGCAGATCTTTAACCCTACCACCTCTGACCAATACAACCGAGTGCTCCTGTAGGTTATGGCCGATACCTGGAATATAAGCCGTAACCTCTACTCCATGGGTAAGCCTTACCCTTGCCACCTTCCTGAGCGCAGAGTTAGGCTTTTTGGGCGTTACAGTCTTTACCACTGTACACACGCCTCTCTTCTGAGGATTGCCCTGAAGTGCCGGTGATGCAGATTTTTCAGCGACTTTTTTTCTCGCCTTTCTCACAAGCTGATTGAGTGTTGGCATCCTTACACCTCCTTCCAAATGTCAACAAAAATTACCCCAATGTGGGGTAATTTTTGTTACTCCAATACAGCAATAGATGCTGCCCCTACATCTATACCGCATAGTTCACCTAATTCATCCATGGTATCTATATACACGATATTTATCGCCTTTTCCCTGCACAGCTCAATTATCCTTTCCACCACATGGTGTTCAGCGTCTTTAGCAATATACACCTCTTTAGCAAGGCCTGCTTCAATTGCCTTTCTCGTCTGCTTTGCACCTATTGCCTTTTTTTCACTCTTTAACAACCGAAGTGGCCGATCAGGCATTTTCATATATCCTCCCTCATAATTTACACACTTTTATATTCTATCATCTACATTATCACATGTCAACATCATTGTTGGTCTTGATATTGATGTTTCTGTACCTGGATAAGCCGGTACCTGCCGGTATCAGCTTTCCTATAATCACATTTTCTTTAAGACCGATGAGAGGATCTAATTTAGCCTTTATAGCCGCATCGGTGAGCACCCTGGTCGTCTCCTGGAACGAAGCAGACGACAGGAAAGAATCTGTAGCCAACGCCGCTTTAGTGATACCCAGTATTGTAGGCTTTGCCACTGCCTTTCGACCGCCTTTTTCCTCAACTCTCTTGTTTTCGTCATTAAACTCGTTTATGTCCACAAGGCTGCCAGGCAGGAAATCTGTGTCGCCTTCATCTTCTATTTTTACCTTTTTGAGCATCTGCCTTATTATTATCTCTATGTGCTTATCGTTTATCTCCACGCCCTGTAACCTGTAAACCCTCTGAACTTCTTGCAGCAAATAGGTTTGAACCGCTTCTACTCCTTTTATGCGCAGGATGTCGTGGGGATTTACAGAACCCTCGGTTAATTCGTCACCGGCTTCTACTATCTGTCCATCGGTCACCTTCAGCTTAGCTCCATAGGGGATCAAATAGGTTCTGGAATCAGGTATCTCATTGTTGGTTACCACTACTTCCCGCTTTTTCTTGGTCTCATTGACCTTCACTACTCCAGGGATCTCAGATATAATCGCCAATCCCTTTGGCTTTCGGGCTTCAAAAAGCTCTTCAACCCTGGGAAGACCCTGGGTGATATCGGCACCGGCAACGCCACCTGTATGGAACGTCCTCATGGTGAGCTGTGTACCAGGCTCTCCTATAGCCTGGGCTGCTATTATGCCTACAGCTTCCCCTATGTTGACGGGATTGCCTGTAGCCAGATCCCTTCCATAGCATTTAGCGCATATTCCTAATCGGGATTTGCATGTGAGAACCGATCTTATCTTCACCCGTTGGATGCCAGCATCGATTATCTTCTTTGCCGCATCTTCCTTTATCTCCTGGTTTTTAGCCACGATGATCTCGCCTGTAGCAGGATGTACTACATCTTCTGCTGCCGTTCTTCCTATTATTCTATCCTCGAGCTTCTCAATTACCTCGTTGCCGTCTTTAAACGCTGAAACGTAAATGCCTTCATCGGTACCGCAGTCCTCTTCCCTCACTATCACATCCTGGCTTACATCTACCAACCTCCTGGTGAGGTAACCGGAGTCAGCTGTTCTCAACGCCGTATCCGCTAATCCTTTTCTAGCTCCATGGGTTGAGATAAAGAACTCCAGTGATGTAAGCCCTTCTCTGAAATTAGACCTGATGGGCAACTCTATAATCCTACCCGAGGGATTACCCATGAGGCCCCTCATGCCAGCTAACTGCCTTATCTGGTTCTTGCTTCCTCTCGCACCTGAATGAGCCATCATAAATATAGGATTAAACCTATCCAGGTGGTTCATCAGCGCTTCCGTTACCTCTTCTGTCGCTCTATTCCACGTATCGATGACCCTTTCGTATCGCTCTTCATCAGATATCAAACCTCTCCTGAAGAGCTTTTCTATCCTCTCTATCTCCTTTTCCGCTTGTTCCAAAATCTTGGGTTTTTCCTCAGGTATCTCTATATCTGAAACGCTGACGGTTATCGCCCCTTTTGTAGAGTATTTATAACCCAATGCCTTTATCTTGTCAAGTACTTCAGCGGTCTTGGTAGGACCATATTTTCTATAGCACCGATCAAGGATAACCCCCAGCATTTTCTTATCTACCAAAAAGTCTATCTCAAGCTTAAACTCGTTTCCAGGTTTGCTCCTATCCACAAACCCTAAGTCCTGGGGGATGGCTTCGTTAAAAATCAGCTTTCCCGGCGTTGCATCGATTATACCGTACCTGATCTGGCCATCTATCTCTTTTTTTACTCTTACTTTGATCTTAGCATGTATACCTATTTCGCCCAACTGATACGCCATTAAAACCTCATCAACCGATGAGAACACCTTTCCTTCGCCTTTTTCGCCGTCCCTATCTCCTGTGAGGTAATAACACCCTAACACCATATCCTGGGTAGGAACCATCACGGGCTTGCCGTCTTGAGGCTTGAGTATATTGGTTGCTGCCAGCATCAAAAATCTGGACTCAGCCTGGGCTTCTACTGAAAGGGGCACGTGTACTGCCATCTGGTCTCCGTCAAAGTCAGCGTTATAAGCAGTACAAACCAAAGGATGTAGCTTTATAGCCCTTCCTTCTACCAGGACTGGCTGAAATGCCTGTATTCCCAATCTGTGAAGGGTAGGAGCTCTGTTGAGCAAGACAGGGTGATCCTTTATGACCTCCTCCAGTATATCCCACACCTCTGGCCTTACTTTCTCAACCATCCTCTTGGCGCTTTTTATATTGTGGGCAAGGCCTTTATCCACTATTTTCTTCATCACAAAGGGCTTAAAGAGCTCCAAAGCCATCTCTTTAGGCAATCCACACTGATACAGCTTAAGCTCAGGCCCTACCACAATAACCGAACGCCCTGAATAATCCACGCGTTTGCCCAACAGATTCTGCCTGAACCGTCCCTGTTTACCCTTGAGCATATCTGATAGGGACTTTAACGGCCTGTTTCCAGGCCCTGTTACTGGCCTGCCCCGTCTTCCATTATCTATAAGGGCGTCCACGGCCTCCTGCAGCATCCGCTTCTCATTTCTCACGATGATCTCAGGTGCACCCAGGTCCAAAAGCCTCTTTAACCTGTTGTTTCTGTTTATCACCCTGCGGTACAGGTCGTTTAAATCCGACGTGGCAAATCGGCCGCCGTCCAATTGAACCATAGGCCTTAAATCCGGCGGTATAACAGGGATTACGTCCAGTATCATCCATTCAGGTCTGTTGCCTGACTTTCTAAAAGCCTCTACGACCTCCAACCTGCGCAAAATCCTTATGCGCTTTTGCCCTGTGCTGTTTTTAAGCTCATTTCTCAGCTCCTTTGAAAGGGCGTCAAGGTCTATCTCCTGAAGCAGTTCTTTTATAGCTTCAGCGCCCATACCCGCTCTAAACCTATGACCGTATTTATCCAGGTTCTCCCTGTACTCTTTTTCGGTGAGAACCTGTTTCTTCATAAGAGGAGTATCTCCTGGGTCGATTACTACGTATGCCGCAAAATACAGTACTTTTTCCAGAGCCCTAGGCGACATATCCAGTATCAGTCCCATTCTACTGGGTATTCCTTTAAAATACCAGATGTGCGACACAGGGGCAGCCAGTTCAATGTGCCCCATGCGCTCTCTTCGCACCTTGGACCTGGTAACTTCTACTCCACACCGATCGCATACTACTCCCTTGTACCTTATTCTCTTATACTTGCCACAATGGCATTCCCAGTCCTTGGTGGGCCCAAATATTCTCTCGCAAAACAATCCGTCTTTTTCGGGCTTTAGCGTCCTGTAATTTATGGTCTCAGGCTTTTTGACTTCACCTCTTGACCATTCCCTTATCTTTTCAGGTGAAGCAAGCCCTATCCTTATTGCATCAAAATTTTGTAAAATATCCATCAAGGAGTTTCTCTCCCTTCTTAAACCTCTTTATTGCACTAAATAGTTCCATGAAAATCGTCGTCTAAATAGCTATCGCCCAGGTCGCCATCGGGGATTTCCAATTCGTCGATATCCATGGCGTCAAAGTCAAAATCATCACCTTCGCTGCTTTCGCTTTCTTCCTCTTCCTCCCCGCCTTCTTCGTATTCCTGCTTGGACATATCGCCTAGCTCTTCTATATTGATGTTGATATCCTCGACGTCTTCATCATCCTCTTCAAACTCTTTAAGGGATATCTCCTGGTTGTTCTCTGTTAACACCTTCACATCCAAAGCCAGGCTCTGGAACTCTTTTATCAGCACCTTGAAAGATTCCGGTATGCCAGGTTCTGGTATATTCTCGCCTTTTACAATGGCCTCATAGGTTTTTACCCTACCTATGGTGTCATCCGACTTTACCGTTAAAATCTCCTGCAGCGTATGAGCAGCGCCATAGGCCTCCAGAGCCCATACCTCCATCTCGCCAAACCGCTGCCCTCCAAACTGAGCCTTACCTCCCAACGGCTGTTGAGTGACCAGGGAATAAGGACCTGTAGACCTTGCGTGCATTTTATCGTCGACGAGATGATGCAATTTTAACATGTACATATAGCCCACAGTCACTTTGTTGTCAAAGTACTCTCCGGTTCTGCCATCGCGCAGCTGTATCTTGCCGTCAGGGGTATATCCCGTCTCGCTCAACAGCTCCTGTATCTCTTCCTCTGAAGCACCGTCAAAAACAGGTGTCGCCACATACCAGCCCTTGGCCTTTGCTGCGAGGCCCAGATGCACTTCCAGCACCTGACCGATATTCATACGGGAAGGTACTCCCAGAGGATTCAAGACGATCTCAAGAGGCGTACCATCGGGCAAAAAGGGCATGTCTTCTTCAGGCAATATCCTGGATATAACACCTTTATTACCATGCCTACCGGCCATCTTATCTCCTACGGATATCTTCCTCTTCTGAGCTACGTACACCCTTACCAGCTCGTTTACACCAGGTGGTAACTCATCGTTGTTAGCACGGGTGAATATCTTAACGTCAACCACTATACCTGATTCACCGTGGGGTACGTGCAGGGAATTGTCCCTAACCTCTCTGGCCTTCTCGCCAAAAATCGCCCTCAAAAGCCTTTCTTCCGCTGTGAGCTCCGTCTCCCCTTTGGGCGTAACCTTGCCTACTAATATATCGCCGGCGTTAACCTCAGCTCCTATCCTCACAATGCCCCTTTCGTCGAGGTTTTTCAGTGCATCCTCACTCACATTAGGTATATCTCTGGTGATCTCTTCAGGGCCTAACTTGGTGTCCCTTGCCTCAATCTCGTATTCCTCTATATGGATGGAAGTAAGTATGTCCTCTTTTACCAACTTCTCGCTTATCAGTATGGCGTCCTCGTAATTATAGCCTTCCCACGGCATAAATCCCACCAGTATATTTCTGCCCAGGGATATCTCGCCGTGATCGGTAGAGGGACCATCGGCTATAACGTCGCCCTTTACCACTCTTTGATGTTTTCTCACTATCGGCCTCTGATTTATGCACGTGCCCTGATTAGACCGTTTAAACTTTTGCAGCTTATACCTATCTGTACCACCGTCATCGCGCTTAATAACTATCTCATCAGCAGTAACCCTAGTTACAACACCGCTGTTTTTAGCGATAACCACAGCGCCTGAGTCCACTGCAGCCTTATACTCCATGCCTGTTCCCACTATAGGTGCTTCCGTCACCAACAGAGGTACGGCCTGCCTCTGCATATTTGCTCCCATCAGAGCCCTGTTAGCATCGTCGTTTTCCAAAAATGGAATCATAGCAGTAGCTACAGACACGATTTGTTTAGGAGATACGTCCATGTAGTCTACTTTAGAGCTGGGCACAACTATAACGTCCTCTTTGGACCTCGCCGTTACCCTCTCGTTGATAAAATGCCCTTCTTCGTCCAGGGGCTCATTGGCCTGCGCTATTATACACTCATCCTCCACATCCGCTGTCATATACACTATTTCGTTGGTGACAATGCCTTTTTCCTTGTCCACCTTCCTATAAGGAGCCTCTATGAAACCGTACTCATTTATTCTGGCGTATGTAGCCAATGCGCCGATTAATCCTATGTTAGGTCCTTCGGGCGTCTCTATAGGGCACATCCTGCTGTAGTGGGAATGATGAACATCTCTTACTTCAAAGCCAGCTCTATCGCGGCTCAACCCGCCAGGCCCTAAAGCGCTCAACCTCCTCTTATGAGTCAACTCTGAAAGGGGGTTGGTCTGATCCATAAACTGTGAAAGCTGGCTGCTTCCAAAGAATTCTTTTATGGCAGCCACTACCGGCCTTGTGTTGATCAGGGTACTGGGTGTGACCACATCCATATCCTGTATGGTCATCCTCTCCCTTATAACCCTTTCCATCCTGGCCATACCTATCCTGAATTGGTTTTGCAACAACTCACCTACAGCCCTAAGCCTTCTATTGCCTAAATGGTCGATATCGTCCACATTGCCTATGCCCTCAAACAGCCCCAAGTGGTAGCTTATGGACGCGATTATATCATCAACGGTTATATACTTGGGTATAAGCTCTGATATCCTGTTGTTTATCTCGGCTATAATCTCTTCCTCAGTGTCGTTAGTCGCCAGGATATCCAGCAGCACAGGCAGATATACCCTTTCCTTTAAATTCAATTTGCTCTTGTCTATAGGTATCCTGTACGTGTTGATGTCCACGGTGTTGTTGCCTATAACCTTAACTACCTTATCTTCTACCTTTATCTCCACTTCGTTAATGCCTATGTCCTGGATAAAGTTAGCTTTCTCTCTAGAAATGACCTCATTTTCGTCCACAATTACCTGTCCGTCTAGAGGATCAACGATTTTCCTCGCTGACCTATAACCTGCAATGCGGCTCGCCAGGGATAGTTTTTTATTAAACTTATACCTTCCCACTTTGGCCAGATCATATCTTCTAGGGTCAAAATAAAGGGAGTTTAAAAGGGACCTGGCACTGTCTACCGTGGGCGGCTCTCCAGGTCTCAGCCTCTTGTATATCTCCAAAAGCGCTTCTTCCTGATTCTTTGTGCCATCCTTGTCCATGGTAGACTTTAATCTCTCGTCTTCGCCAAACAAATCCAGTATCTGCTGGTCTGTCCCAAAGCCTAAAGCCCTTATTAACACAGTAATGGGCATTTTTCTCGTCCTATCTATCCTGACAGAAATCACGTCGTTAGAGTCTGTCTCATACTCCAGCCATGCGCCTCTATTAGGAATCAATGTAGCAGAATACAATTTTTTCCCTGTCTTATCAATGGTCACATCGTAGTACGCTCCAGGGGATCTCACCAGCTGCGTCACTATAACCCTTTCTGCGCCGTTTATAATGAATGTACCGTTTTCGGTCATGAGAGGAAAATCGCCCATGAAAATCTCCTGTTCATTTATTTCACCTGTCTCCTTGTTAGTAAGGCGCACTTTCACCCTCATGGCCGTGGAATAAGTAGTATCCCTTTCCTTTGCCTCTTCCACCGTGTACTTAGGGGTTTCGTCAAGAGAATAATCGACAAATTCCAAAATCAGATTGCCCGAAAAGCTCTCAATAGGGGATATATCCCTTAAAACCTCTCTAAGCCCCTCTTCTAAAAACCACTTATAAGAATTTTTCTGCACTTCGATGAGGTTAGGCATGTCTATAACTTCGTCGATTTTTGAAAAACTCATACGCTCCTTGCTGCCCATCTTTACAGGATGCACCTTTACCATGAAAATATCACCTCTTATAACTTAAAAGGAAATTTATGTTACGCAGATAGGACGTAAATCTATATTATGTATTTTTTCCGAAACAGCTAACAAATATTCACAAAAATTATACTTTTTAAATTATCTTATACGAATGCATTTAAATATTTTATCATAACTATGTACATATGTCAACAGCGTCAACTTTAATGTGTTCAAAATAATTAAAGAGGCATACCCTTAAGGATATACCTCTTTATACCTATGTTCAGCTCAAATCTTACTTCAACTCTACTGTTGCGCCAACTTCGGCGAGTTTCGCTTTTATCTGCTCGGCTTCCTCTTTGCTGGCGCCTTCTTTTATCGGCTTGGGAGCTGAGTCTACCAAGTCCTTGGCTTCTTTTAATCCTAAGCCTGTGATTTCCCTTACGACTTTTATAACTTTTATTTTCTCGCTTCCTACATCCTTCAATATTACATCAAATTCTGTCTTCTCCTCAGCCGCGGGAGCTGCACCAGCTCCAGCTGCAGGAGCTGCAGCAACAGCCACAGGAGCCGCAGCGCTAACGCCAAACTCCTCTTCCAATGCTTTAACCAGTTCTGACAACTCCAGAACTGTCATACCTTTTATTGCCTCTAAGATTTCTTCTTTGCTCATAAACTCTACCTCCTATTGATTTTTACGCGGATTTCTTTTCTTTAATGGCATTTAGCACATAAACAAAATTTCGCAAAGTGGCGCTAAGAACCCCAACAAAATTGGTTATTGGTGCATTCATAGAGCCTAAAGCTTTTGCTATCAATTCTTGTTTGGACGGCAATTTTGCCAGGTTTACTATATCATCCACGCCAATAATGGTGCCCTGCAATATCCCTACTTTAAATTTAAAATTCTCATGATCCTTGGCGTAATTGTACAAAACCCTAGCAGGCGCTACAGGATCTTCAATTCCCCAAGCAACAGCCGTAGGACCTTCCAGATACTGTAATAGTGCGTCATATCCCGCCTCTTTTGCAGCTCTGCTCAGCAAGGTATTTTTAACAACTTTATACTCTACCCCCGCCTGCCTTAATTCCCTTCTCAGCTTAGTATCATCTTCTACGTTTATCCCTTTATAATCCACCAATATAGCTGCCTGGGCACTGGACAATCTCTCTTTAAGCTCCTCTACCATACGAGCTTTTTCCTCTCTGCTTAGCAATAAAACACCTCCTCCCGTACGGCTCTCAATAATTAAAGGCCTCCCGTAGACATGGTGAGGCCTTTATCAATCATCCTCTCAAACCTCAGCAGGCGAGATTTTAAAAATCTCATTATGAACTCAGTCACCTGCAGTCTACGGTCGCCTTTATTGAGTTGTCCCAAACAAAGGTATTTTAACACAATACATATACCCTGTCAACATCATATCGCCTTAGCCCTTGCGGGATTGACCTTTACCCCAGGGCCCATTGTAGACGAAAGGACAATGCTCTTTATATACTGCCCTTTTACCGCAGCAGGCCTTGCTTTCTCTATAGCATCTATAATAGCGACAAAGTTATCTGCCAGCTTCTCTACGCCAAAAGACTTTTTTCCAATGGGGACATGGATAATGGAGGTCTTATCAACCCTGTATTCAATCTTACCTGCTTTTATCTCTTTTACTGCTTTACCCACTTCAAAAGTAACTGTACCAGCTTTAGGGTTGGGCATCAAACCCTTAGGCCCCAGTATTCTACCTAACCTACCTACTGCTCCCATCATATCAGGTGTAGCAACTACCACGTCAAAATCTAACCAATTCTCATTTTGTATCTTTTCGATCAAATCTTCTGCTCCTACGTAGTCAGCTCCCGCTTCTTCAGCCTCTTTTGCCTTATCGCCTTTAGCAAACACCAGAACTCTTTTCGTCTTTCCAGTGCCATGGGGCAATACCACAGTACCCCTTACCTGCTGATCAGCATGCCTCGGGTCAACACCCAGGCGCACTGCCAGGTCTATAGTCTCGTCAAATTTGGCTTTTGCTGTCTTTAGCACCAGGTCCAGCGCTTCCTTAGGATCGTATAACTTGCTCCTGTCGATGAGCTTTGCGCTCTCCAAATAAGCCTTACCTCTCTTAGGCATTATACCATTCCCTCCTTGTGGTTATAGCGGATATTTCCTCCCACTAAAGTCCTCAATCTACTATTTCCACACCCATACTTCTCGCAGTTCCCGCGATCATCTTCATAGCAGCTTCAATGCTGCTGGCATTTAAATCCTGCATTTTAAGCTCAGCAATCTCTCTTAGCTTATCCTTAGATAACTTTGCCACCTTCTGTTTATTAGGTTGTGGTGATCCTGATTCTATACCACACGCTTTTTTAATCAAAACCGATGCAGGCGGTGTCTTGGTTATGAAACTAAAAGACCTATCAGCATATACGGTGATGACCACAGGTATTATAAGACCCGCTTGAGATGCGGTTCTTTCATTAAACTCTTTGCAGAAGCCCACTATATTCACACCATGCTGACCCAAAGCCGGTCCGACCGGGGGAGCTGGTGTAGCTTTTCCAGCTGGAATCTGTAGTTTAACTATTGCAGCTACCTTTTTGGCCATGTTAACACCTCCTAATTAGCTTATTCTCTCTATGCTCTCACACTTTTTCCACTTGATCAAAATTCACCTCTACCGGAGTCTCTCTTCCAAACATAGACACCAGAACTTTTATTTTACGCTTTTCTGGATCTATTTCCTGCACAATACCTATGAAGTTCTCCAGCGGCCCCGAGACGACTTTTATGCTATCGTTCACCTTTAAATCTATAACAGGGGGTCTATCTTTAATTCCCAGGGCTTTTACCTCAGCGTCAGAAAGCGGCACAGGCTTTGATCCTGGGCCTACAAAACCCGTTACACCCCTGGTATTCCTCACCACGTACCAGGTATCGTCGTTCATCACCATTTTTATTAAAACATATCCCGGAAAAGTCTTCTTTTGAGTAACTTTTTTCTTGCCGTCTTTGACCTCAACACTCTCTTCTACAGGAACGACGATATCAAATATTTTATCGTGTAATTTCCTGTTTTCAACAGTCTTTTCAAGGTTAGTCTTCACTTTATTTTCGTAACCGGAATACGTATGAATAACATACCACCTGGCTTTATTTTCCTCATTCATAACTTAAAGGGCCTTTTAAAAAGGTCCTACCTCCTTATACACCTAATATTTTACTCAGTAAAAAGACAAAAACCGAATCTGCTAACCAGAATACCAATGTCAATGCAGCAATCAACGCCAGTATAAGCACCGTATATTGAAATATCTGATCCCTGGTGGGCCATGTAACCTTTTTCATCTCAGCCCTTACTTCTCTGTAAAATTTCGATATCCCCTTTGTCATACCTGCCATACGAACACATCCTTAATATTTTTACCAATAATCATATTATTATACTAAATCATCCCAAATTACCTGGTCTCCCTGTGGACCGTATGATGTCTGCAAAACCTGCAATATTTTTTTAACTCCAATCGATCAGGATCATTCTTTTTATTTTTAGTCGTATTGTAATTCCTCTGGTGGCATTCTGTACACTCCAATACAACTCTTACTCTCACCCTTAAACACCTCCTACTGCATCGCCTGCTATATACTCAATGCAGAGTCATATCCGCTATTATACATTTACTTATTTAATCTAACACAAAACCGAATTATTGTCAATATAAAATCACAGGGCCACTTACTGGCCCTGTTGCTTTACTCAATTATTGAAGACACCGTACCTGCTCCTACTGTTCTTCCGCCTTCCCTTATAGCAAACCTCAAACCTTCCTCTATCGCTATCGGCGTTATCAGCTCTACCGTCATCGTCACGTTGTCTCCTGGCATTACCATCTCTACTCCCTCGGGTAACTGTATCGTCCCCGTTACGTCCGTCGTCCTAAAGTAAAACTGCGGCCTGTACCCGTTGAAAAATGGCGTGTGCCTTCCTCCCTCTTCTTTCGTTAGCACGTATACCTGCGCCGTAAACTTCGTGTGCGGATGTATCGTCCCTGGCTTCGCCAATACCTGTCCTCTCTCTACCTCTTCCCTCTGTACGCCTCTTAACAATACTCCTATGTTGTCTCCTGCTTGCGCTTCGTCTAATATCTTCCTGAACATCTCTACTCCTGTTACTACCGTCTTCTTCCTCTCAGGCGATAACCCTACTATCTCTACCTCTTCTCCTACTTTTAACGTACCTCTCTCTACCCTTCCTGTTACTACCGTACCTCTTCCTGTTATCGTAAATACGTCCTCTATCGGCATCAGGAACGGTTTGTCTGTCTCCCTCTGCGGCGTCGGAATGTACGAGTCAACTGCATCCATTAACTCCCATATCTTCCCGCACCACTGGCACTCTCTCTTCCCACAACCGCACTCTAACGCCTTTAACGCTGATCCTGTCACTATCGGCGTGTCGTCTCCTGGAAACTCGTACTCGTTCAACAGGTCTCTTACTTCCATCTCCACTATCTCTAATAACTCCGCGTCGTCTACCATGTCTGACTTGTTCATGAATACTACTATATACGGCACTCCTACCTGTCTCGCCAGCAGTATGTGCTCCCTCGTCTGCGGCATAACACCGTCTGCCGCTGATACTACCAGTATCGCTCCGTCCATCTGTGCCGCACCTGTTATCATGTTCTTTACGTAGTCAGCGTGACCAGGGCAGTCCACGTGCGCGTAATGCCTCTTCTCTGTCTCGTACTCTACGTGCGCCGTGTTTATCGTTATACCCCTTGCCTTCTCCTCTGGCGCTTTATCTATCTCGTCGTACGCTGTCTTTACCGCTTTGCCCTGTGTCGCTAACACCGCTGTTATCGCCGCTGTCAACGTCGTCTTCCCATGGTCTACGTGCCCTATCGTACCCACGTTTATATGGGGTTTCGTCCTCTCATAATGCGCTTTTGCCATATCCTTTCCTCCTATCACCTAACAAAATAAACCCTTCCGGGCGTTTCTTGTTATGTAAAAACAAAAATACACATATGGAGCCCACGGCCGGACTTGAACCGGTGACCTCCGCCTTACCAAGGCGACGCTCTACCGACTGAGCTACATGGGCATCACAGGTATTAGTATATAACTTTTTTACATCTATGTCAATACTTAAAATTACTCTACTTAGCCCTTTCTTCTAGATATTTTTCTAGTTTTCTCTTTACCCTCTGTAGGGCATTGTCAATGGATTTAACGTGTCGATCCATTCCCACAGCGATTTCCTGATACGATTTGCCTTGTAAATAATACGCTAAGACTTCGCTTTCCAGATCGCTCAACATTTCATTGAGCTTGCTCTCTATCCCGTTATACTCCTCTCTGCTTATCAGCAATTCTTCAGGGTCGCAAACCCTTTCCCCAGCTATCAAATCAAGAAGTGTTCTCTCAGATTCTTCTTCGTATACCGGCTTATTAAGAGAAACGTAAGAGTTTAAAGGCAAATGTTTTTGCCTGGTCGCCGTTTTTATAGCCGTTATTATCTGCCTCGTTATACACATCTCAGCAAAAGCTCTAAACGAGGTGAGCTTGTCCAACTTGTAATCGCGTATCGCTTTAAAAAGACCTATCATGCCCTCTTGTATTATATCTTCTTTTTCAGCGCCAATAAGGAAATACGCTCTTGCCTTGGCCTTTACTATACCGCTGTATTTGTTAAATAGCTTATCAAATGCCTTCTTATCGCCCTTTTGCGCCCTGAGTACTATATCTTCATCAGGCTCATTATCATAGAAGTTAGTGTCGTTATTTTGAGCTTCAGACTTCAATAATATCGCCCCCACTAGAATTGTAGACAAGGCAATACACGTTCACATTTTATATTATATTTGTTATAAAAAAATAGTCAAGTGAACATCAGTTTCTATTTCGCATCTTTTTTAACTTTTCCAGTACCTCGGGGGAAATATTATCCCATAGGGTATTGCTGTCATCCTGACGGCTGCGAATTTTTTCAGATACGCTCTCTTTAAACCTCTTTAGTTCTTCTACAAGCTCAGAAGCAGACACCCTTATTGCCCCTTGAGCCATGATAACCTGCTGTTCCACCCAATCCGATGTGGCAACCTTCACCGCGCGTCCGCTTTTTACGTACTTTGCCACGCTCTTCTCTATGTAATGGTCAGCTGTCTCGCCATACTTTGAAAACACCACTTTAACCCCTTTGACTTCCTCAATGCGACTGGCGCAGTCTTTTACGTGAAAAGCATCAAACACGACAAAAACTTCTATACCCTTATACGCGCTGTACTCTACCATACTGTTGATAAGTTCCTGCCGCGCCAGTTCCAGACTTATCTTACTTAATTTTTTTAGCTCAGGCCAGGCATTTATTATGTTGTATCCATCTACAAAAAGAACTTCCTCCATTGTAACACCCTTTAATGTTTTCTTTGCCTGAAGACCTCGTACATCAATATCGCAGCCGCCACAGAAGCGTTAAGTGAGTTTATGCTGCCTACCATAGGTATTTTAACCAGCACATCGCAACTCTCCTTCACAAGCCGCCTCATGCCCATGCCTTCACTGCCTACCACAAGACCTATGGGCCCTTTAAGATCAGCATCGCAATAGTCTACTGGGCCATTCATATCCGCACCTATTATCCACAGGCCGGCCTGCTTTAACTCATTCAGCGTCCTGGCGATATTTGTCACTTTAGCCACCGGCACGTATTCTATGGCCCCTGCCGATGCTTTGACCACAGCAGGGGTAATACCCACTGCCCTGTTTTTGGGTATAATGACGCCGTGGACGCCACAGGCGTCAGCAGTCCTGAGTACAGATCCTAAATTCTGAGGGTCCTGTATGCTGTCTAGCACAATTACAAAGGGTTCTTCCCCCTTATCCCTTGCCTCTTTCAGTATATCCTCTACGCTTTTGTACTTATAGGGAGGAGCCTTTGCTACAATCCCCTGATGTTTACCAGGGCAAATATCATCTAGCTTTTTCTTATTTACCCTTTGCACAGGTATCCCCTTATCCCTGGCCAGTGCCAAAATTTCCTCTATGAAATGGCCTCCAATCCCATTGGCCACGTACAATTTATCAATATTCTCATCGGCCTTTAAAGCTTCCATAACCGCGTTTTTTCCCGCAATATAAAACTCTTCACTCATGGATTACCCCTCATCGCTAAAAAATTCCTTTAACCACGGCTCTTTTTCCACCACCAGCGCTGCCATCTTTTTGAGCATGGCTTTAATCTCCCACTGAGCTCCTGGCACTACTACCCGCTTTTGATACACGTCCAGCAAAGACCTTAAGTTCAATGTAGTGACAAAATTTGTAGTAGAGGCATTGGGCAATATAAACCTAGCGTCCTCATTTTTTATGCCTATGGCTTTAAGGTAATCATAGCACTGCTGTATGCGCTTTATCTCCTCTTCAAAGGCCTTTCTGGCATCTTCCCTGTCTCTTATGCTATCAGGTATCACGTGCTCAAATATCCCTTGATTTTTTGAAGAAGCCTCGGATACCGCCCTTTGAGATTGCACGGATATGCTAACGCCTATCCTGTGCCTGGTATACTGGGCCAGCAGAGCTCTAGAAACCCCTGATACCCCAAAGGTCATGGCACAGTGCTCTAACACACTGAGATGGCCTGAGTTTATAATGTTTCGCGCCAGCCTTAGCATATCGCCCTCATCAGGCTGTTCGCACCAAAGCTCATAAGGGGTTTTATGGCTTTTACACGTACGCGCCGCAACCCATATCATCTTTAAAAAATTCGGCGTTATTGCCAATAGCTTTACGTCCACCTTCATCCATCTCCCATCCCATCAATCTACATCGCCGATCAAGCGATCCAGCAAAAACATCAACCTGTTCACATTTCCGCTCAAATACAAATACCCTATAAGGGCTTCCAGCCCTGTGGCATACCTGTAATCCAGCACATTGGCGTTTTTGGGAACTGTAGCAGATTTGGCATTGCGTCCCCTCTTTATAATATCACGCTCTTCTTCTGTCAGAAGGTCCATTATCTTTTTAAGCCTTTCAGCCTGGCCTTTGGCGTTCACGTAACTTATAGCCTTGTCGTGAAGCTGACGTACGCTTGTTATCCCGCTAGACAAGAGCTTTTCCCTTACGTAAAGCTCGTACACGCAGTCCCCTATGTAGGCCAGGGCTAAAGGCGGCATCATACGCGCTTCCATCTTACACCTGAAGGCGTGTCTTCCAAAATTATCCCCATATCCCTGAGCTGATCCCTTATTTTATCAGCCAAGGCCCAATTCCTCTCAGCTCGCGCCTTCTGCCTCTCCTCTATAAGCCTCCTGATGTCTTCGTCCACCACTTGTTCTTTATCCTCGAGGATGTTTAAAACACCGCAAAGCTCCATCAACACATCATAAGCCTTCTTTGCTACTTGCTTATGGATGCCTTCTTTTAAAAAGCTATTGCATTCCCTTATTAGCTCAAATATCACCGCTATAGCGTCCGCTGTATTAAAATCGTCATCCATTACCTGGACAAACCTGTCCCTATATCCGTCGACCCTGTCTGTAAAGCCCCTTTCCTCAGCAGTATATTCTCGTCCTTCAGCCCCTCTGTTCATAAAAAACTTGATGTTCTCAAGCCCGTTATACAGCCTGTCAAGGCCATTTTTTGCCTGATCCAATAATTCCAGGCTGAAATTTAAAGGACTCCTGTAATGGGATGTGAGTATAAAAAACCTGATGATCTCAGGATCGTACTTCTCCCTTAATTCCCTTACCGTAAAGAAGTTGTTTTTTGATTTGGACATCTTTTCATTGTTTACATTTAAAAACCCCACATGCATCCAGTACCTGGCAAAAGGTCGGCCGTTGGCCGCTTCGCTCTGGGCTATTTCGTTCTCGTGATGGGGAAAAACCAGATCAGGCCCTCCTGCGTGTATATCTATAGTCTGTCCCAAGAAAGTATTGGCCATAACCGAGCACTCGATATGCCATCCTGGCCTGCCCACTCCCCATGGGCTTTCCCAACCAGGTTCTCCTTCCTTTTGAGCTTTCCACAGCGCAAAATCCAGCGGATCGTCCTTCAACTCGTTTACATCAATCCTCGCCCCTGATATCAGCTCGTCGATGTTTTTATGGGACAATTTACCGTAATCACCGAATTTGCTCACGTCAAAATACACATCGCCTCCAGCGACGTAAGCATACCCCCTGTCAATGAGCTTCTTTATAAATTCTATAATATTGTCTATATTCTCCGTCGCCCTGGGATGGTATGTGGCCCTTTTTATGCCCAGCGCCTCCGCATCGTCAAAGTATTCCTTAATAAACCTATCCCCCAGCTCCTTTACTGTAGTCCCCTCTTCATTGGCCCTTTTGATCATCTTATCGTCTATATCTGTAAAATTCTGAACGTAAGTAACCTTGTAGCCGCGGTACTCCAAATACCTTCTGACCACATCAAAAACCACAAATACCCTGGCATTGCCCACGTGAAAATAGTTATACACAGTAGGGCCGCAGACGTACATAGTCACCTCCCCAGGCCTTAATGGCACAAACTCTTCTTTTTGTCCCGTCATGGTATTATATAGCTTCATCGCTGCGCTTTCCTCCTTCCAGTTCACTTATTCGCTTTTCCAGCAATTCAATCCTGTGCCTCAAGTATTCGATTTCATGCTCCACAGGATCAGGCAATTTATTGTGCTCCAGATCCACCTCATTTTTTTTGACCTGCACACCGCATTTCCTCACGGCCTTTCCAGGCACGCCTACTACCGTTGAGTTAGGGGGAACCTCTTTTAAGACCACCGCACCCGCCCCTATTTTGGAGTTATCTCCCACTTTAAAAGGTCCCAGTACCTTAGCACCAGCGCCTATTACCACGTTATTCCCTATGGTGGGATGCCGCTTGCCTTTGTCTTTACCTGTCCCTCCTAATGTCACCCCTTGATATATGGTGCAATTGTCGCCTATCTCCGTGGTTTCCCCTATAACCACGCCCATACCGTGATCTATAAACAAACCCCTTCCTATTTTAGCTCCAGGGTGTATTTCAATACCTGTTATAAACCGGCTAAATTCAGAAATAAGCCTTGGCAATATAACCAGCCCTTTATTGTACAAAAAGTGAGCCAGCCTGTGAAGTATTATAGCGTGAAGCCCTGGATAGCACAATATCACTTCCAGTATGCTCTTAGCCGCAGGGTCTCTTTCAAAAACGGCCTTTATGTCCTCTTTAAGCTCATCTATAAACTTCATGCCTTAATTCCCCCCTTTTATAGCCCTTTTATAGCTAAAATTAAAGCCCGTCTCACCCCGAGACGGGTTTACCGCCGATTAAATTATACCACATCCTCTTAAAGCATATCAATAGAAGCCTTTTATCTACATTTCCCTTTGAACCTGGCCCTTTATGTATCCTAAAACCTCACCTATAGCCACATCTACCGATTCACCGGTCTTTCTCATCTTTACCTCCACCAGCCCATCCTTGGCCTTTTTACCTACAGTAACCCTTATGGGAATCCCTATGAGATCTGCGTCTTTAAATTTAACCCCTGCTCTCTCGTCCCTGTCATCCAGCAATACCTCCACGCCGTTCTGGCAAAGGGTATTATATATATCTTCAGCAGCAGAAGCCTGGACAGGATCAGCGGAATTTACAGGAACCACTATCACGTGATAGGGTGCTACAGCCATAGGCCATATGATGCCGTTTTCATCACTATTTTGCTCTATAATCGCCGCCATTATTCTGTTAATCCCTATCCCATAACTTCCCATAACCATAACGTGTTCCTGGCCGTTTTCATCGAGGTATTTTGCGCCTAGAGCTTCGCTGTACTTGGTACCCAGCTTAAAAATATGCCCTACTTCAATACCGCTGGAAACAGAAAGCCTGCCACCGCATTTAACGCATACGTCGCCCTGGCTCACCTTTCTCACATCTGCAACCAAATCCCCTTTGAAATCCCTTCCGTAATTGGCGTTTACGTAATGATAACCAGTTCTATTGGCACCTATTATGAAATTGGACATATACGTTACTTCCTCATCGACGATGATCCTATCCGCTTTAAGTCCTATGGGGCCCGCAAATCCTACTTCAGCCCCCGTCACATTCCTCACCAAATCCTCCTGAGCCATATTAAGGTCATTTTCCGTACACTGGAGGATGTTAATCAGTTTTACTTCGTTAACCTCTCTGTCCCCCCTCACCATTACGGCAATGACCTCGCCTTTTACGGTGTAAATAAGGGTTTTAGCAAAATTGTCCGGCGTCGTGCCAAAAAATCTTATCAATTCTTCTATCGTCCTGACACCAGGAGTGGCAACCATCTGCAGTGGTTTTTCGGGTTGTCTCTCTTTTACATCAGGTTTGGATTGAGCCCTCTCTACGTTGGCTGCGTAATCGCATTTTTCACACAGCGCTATCTCATCTTCCCCGATCTCCGACATCACCATAAACTCGCTAGACTCTTTGCCACCCATAGCGCCCGAGTCAGCCTGTACAGCCCTGTATTTAAGGCCGCACCTATCAAATATCCTGCAGTACGCGTCATGCATTTTATTAAAAGACGCATCAAGCCCTTCCCAATCCACATCAAAGCTATAAGCGTCTTTCATGATAAACTCGCGGCTACGAATAACGCCAAAGCGAGGTCTTTTCTCATCCCTGTACTTCGTCTGGATCTGGTAGAGTATTTTGGGCAAGTCGCGGTAAGATGTGAGCTCCTTCATCAAATACGTAAAGACTTCTTCATGGGTGGGTCCCAGGCAGAAATCCCTCTCATGCCTATCTTTAAACCTGAACATATCAGGTCCAAACACGTCCCATCTGCCCGATTGCCTTAAAAGCTCTGAAGGTATTATAGCAGGCATCAACACCTCCTGCGCGCCAGCCCTGTCCATCTCCTCTCGCACGATATTCTCTATTTTTTTCAGGACTCGATAACCCAGCGGAAGGTATATGTACACACCTGCAGCCAGTTTTCTCATTAAACCTGCCCGCAACATAAGCCTGTGGCTGGTAATCTCGGCTTCCGCAGGTATCTCTCTCAATGTGGGCATAAACAGCTGTGTCAGTCTCATCCTTTAACCTCCTCATCCATCTCTCTTATACTCACTGTTGCCAGACAGGCTATACCTTCCTGGCGACCTGTAAAGCCAAGGCCTTCTGTAGTAGTAGCCTTTACGCTCACATGCAGCAAAGGTATGCCTAATACCTCAGCTATATTTGCCCTCATCCTGTCGATATAAGGCGCCAGCCTTGGCTTTTGAGCTATAATCGTAATATCGCAATTGTTGACGCAAAAGTTCTTTTCCCTCAATCTGTCGCTGGCCATTTTGAGAAGCAACATGCTGGATATGCCCCTGTACGCCTCATCTCTATCGGGGAAATGGGTACCTATATCCCCCATAGCCGCGGCGCCGAACATAGCGTCTATGAGGGCATGCAAGGGGCAATCCGCATCGGAATGGCCCAAAAGTCCCATGTCATAGGGAATATCTACACCGCACAGTATCAGCTTCCTGCCTTTTTCAAACCTGTGGGCATCAAAACCTATACCAACCCGCATAATAACCTCCATTTCTGTTCCTTTATTGTACCATTTTTCTCATAGCATTTCAATTATAGGCTTTAGCCCTTTTTGCCTCTTTATCAAGACCTTGTGTAAACTGCATTTGGAATCTCTAAGCTTTAAATCAGTCTGAGTCCCTCCTATGCTATTATAAGCGTAAAGGCACATGTCTTGTCCTGACACAGGTATATCCACCGTAAACTCTTCGCGGCCATCCACGACGCCCCATTCAAACCTACCTAGCACATCGTGGCAATCTTTAAGTAGCTTTCTCCTGGATGACATCTTATCGACTATATACGCTACTGGATCCTTTAGCATAACTTTATCCCATGGTATTTCAGGCAATTTACTTACATCCAGTTGTTTTAAAACGTAAGGTATGCCGTCTTTGAGGATTCCCATATGGGACGTGCTGAGAGTCATGCTGTCAAATTCGTATTTAGAGCTTGATACGAGAACTGTACCATCTCCCATGCTGGACCTGATTTCAGCCATAGGCTTACCATCAGCCCACAATCCATCTTTGCCATTAAACCCGGTATCCACCTGGATGAACTTGTTTGTGTAATACCCTTTCCCATTAAAGCAGAATACATCAATCCCTCGTTTTCTTATGATTCCAACGCTGTCATTTAAAAAATTTAAGTGCTCATTTCTTTCCTTCATCCCGGATTGAGGTATAAACAAAGGGATATTCCCCCATCGGCCGCATTCAAAAAGATAACTGCCATAAGCGGATGCAGGAAGCAACTCTTTTATCGACGGAACATACTCTCTTATCAGCTCATACGTCACAGGTTTACCCGCTATCCTGCTTATAATCCATACAAAACCGGTATAGAGCATATTGCCAAAGTCCTCGTAAGGCGAAGGCGGTACCTGACCTCCCTCCCATGGGTAATAAGCGTTGGCCGATCCTTCATTAGGGGTAGAGAGCATTATTATCCTCTTTACATCGTTTCTATAAAAGTCCGATTGGACGTAACTCCTGGCAACTATGCCCCCCATGCTGTGGCATAGCAGGACCACCTTATCGCTTTCGCCGAACTTAAGAGCCCTATTAATAGCAGGTACCAGGTACTTTTGAGCAGAGTATAAATTGTTCTTCCACCAGCTGTAAAAAGCTACTTCCACGTGTACGCCCGCTTTTTTCATAGCCTGTATAACGGGCTTATAGTACAATGCAGATGGTCCAAAGCTCCAACGACCGCCTAAAAGGGGAACTGATCCAAAAATACCCGGCAAAAAAACAACAGGCAGCATATATACTACCACCTCAGATACATTATATGCGCCTGTCTATTTACATGCGCCCGTTATCTCTTGTCGTATAGGCTTTTTAAAGCCAGGGCCTCAGCAATATGTATATCCTCAGGAGTGGTAATCTTTATGTTGCTGTAGGACCCCTCTATCATCCTGACCTTTGCGCCAACCCTTTCAACCAGAACGGCATCGTCGGTAGATATAAAACCCTCCTGTTGAGCTTTCTGATGGGCCTTTAAAATCAGCTCGTATTTAAAAACCTGAGGAGTCTGCACCGCCCAAAGGCATTCTCTCGGCGGAGTACACTCTATATAGCCATTCTTGACTACCTTTATGGTATCCTTTACTTTTACCCCTACAGCGGCCGCACCACAATCCACTGCCGCCTCTATGGACTTCTTTACAAGAGATTCGGTTATAAAAGGCCTAGCGCCGTCGTGTATTAGCACTATATCGCAGCCTGTTCCCTTCAATGCCATAAGCCCGTTGTAAACCGAATACTGCCTCTCCGAACCGCCTATGGCATACCTTACATCATATCCTTTGAGGATATTATCCCTGCAAAATTCCAGATCCTCCTCAGATACAACCACAAGCACGTCGTCAATGCCCGCATTTTTTATAACTTCCAGCGAATACACGATAACAGGTTTACCCTGGACGGACATAAATACCTTGTTTAGTCCCGAATTCATCCTACGGCTTTTGCCCGCAGCCATTATAAGCGCACATACCTTCAACTTCTTCTCTCCTCCAATGGTCTCTTAAATTAAATCACTTTTTCCTGAGCGTCTGATTTCAAACGGGCAAAAATCATTCTGCCCGCCGCTGTCTGCAGTACACTGGTCACAGTTATAGCGACATTCTCGCCTATATGGTTTCTACCTCCTTCTACGACGATCATGGTCCCGTCGTCAAGGTACGCAACCCCCTGCCCGCTCTCCTTGCCCTCTCTTATGATCAATGCCCTCATGTCTTCGCCCGGCAACACCAATGGTTTTACCGCATTGGAAAGCTCATTTATATTCAAAACAGGTACCCCTTGAAACTGAGCTACTTTATTCAGATTGTAATCGTTGGTAATAACCTTCCCTTTTAACATCTGAGCCAGTTTTAAAAGCTTATTGTCCACTTCCACCACATCGTCAAAGTCCTTTTCAAATATGTCCACCCTTACGTTCAACTCTTTTTGCATGCGATTCAATATGTCAAGGCCCCTTCTGCCCCTGTTCCTCTTTAAAGTGTCCGATGAATCCGCTATATGTCTGAGCTCTTCTAGGACAAAGCTGGGTATTACAATAGGCCCTTCTATAAATCCCGTCTTGCATATATCAAAAATCCTCCCGTCAATTATAACACTGGTGTCAAGCAACTTTGGCGCCAGACCATCTTCCTTTACGGATTTTTCTCTGTTCTTTCTAAACGTGCTGACAAAATTTAATATCTCCTCTTTCTTTTTCACCGCCACTTCTACGCCGATATACGCAAACAAGAGGTTCATTACCACGGGCACTATATAACCTACATAAGGTATTCTAACAAAAGGACTGCTGATGAGATTTGCTATAGTAAGGCCCAATATCAGTCCTGCAACTCCTAAAATTATATCGTTTATGGCCGCCCTCTGAAGAACTTTCTCAAAACCTGTTGACAACCGTTTACACCCTTGAATAATGCCAGGCGTTATTAAATAAAAAACAAACCCACCGATAAGTGCGCCTATAGACAAAAAGCCGAGATACCAGAGCGAATTGGCCTTTACAATGCTGTCTCTAAGCGCTGTAACTACCAGAATCCACGCAGTAAGCTCATAACCTCCCAAAATGCCCAAAAGGGCAACCGCTATTCTAACAACCTTTTTCAATATCATCACCTCCCTCTTATTATTAACAGTTTTCCAACATTTTATAATTTACCTTTCAGCGCAAGTTCTGAAATATCCATTTTACCATTTTAATTGATGTAGCCTTTTTCTTTGAAAATGCCGTGATGGATATATACTTGTCTTTGGTATCAAATCCCATATCCTTTAGCTTTCCCAGGCTGTCAATAGGGAGGCCAAAAATATGGGTTTTTTTGTCTATTTCCGACATAACGGCACCCTTAGAGGCGTCAACGCCAGGTATGTTTAACTGTCCACTTTTCACATAATCGTCAAGAGGTAAAAACGCTCCCCTGCTAGCAAACTGTTCAAATATATCCTTATCAAATACATAAATGTCCCCTGTTTGCGCCCCTATATACGTCATTACTTTCTGCCATGATGCTACATCCTGAGGTCCTTGCATAGGAATATCTGACAGCACTATCTCCTTCAGCTCAGGGAAATCTTTAAGCATACGGCTCTTTATACTGTCTACGCTCTGATCGCTTAAATAAGGCCCTACCAAGTATATTTCTAACTTCTTACCAGCTATGCTTCTCTGATATAGGTAATTAGAAGTTATACTCCATATAAAAAAAATAGCAAAGATAGCAATCAAATATTTCCACCATTCATAATAAAAATGATCAAGGATCTTCTCTCTGTCAATTTTCATCGCCACCAACACTCCTTGAATTTTTTTATTTATTTTAATTTTATCACAACCTCTTGTATTGGCAAGCCCACAAAATTATCCCATGAATAAAGCAAACCGCTTATCAAATAATAAACTTGAGGTGATTACCATGAAGGATATAATCTGCGATGACTTTCAAAATACCGTAAGAGATGTGCTTATAAGGCATAAGAGCATTCTCGACGTAATGTCAAAGCTGCAAGAGACCGACGCACGCATAAACAGAGCCTTAGCTAAGTCTGTTACAATTTGTGGCTGCTTGAAAATAGAAGCACATAAGCAAGAAATACCCGAGGACATAGATTTTGAGGATTTGCCTTATTGCGTAAGCTCTCATCTTAAAGGAGAATTGTGCGACGACTGCAGAGAAGTAATAGAGAAAGAGATTACCAACCATATATTTTATATAGCTGCTTTATGCAATCTCTTAAAAATAAACATGTTCGACCTTATCCTCAATGAATACAGAAAACTGAACTTTCTAGGTGCTTTTACATTGACCTGATCGCAATGCTTAAGGCCTGCTGTAAGTCCTTTACGGGGTATATCTTTATTCCCTCCGGCTGTTCAAGCCCTCTTAAGTTTTCATGGGGCATAATGACGGCATCAAAACCCATCCTGCTAGCCTCTATAACCCTTTTAGCAGGTTGGGTCACAGGCCTTATCTCCCCTGCAAGCCCTATTTCTCCTACCGCCACCAGCCCTTCGCTTAAACACACATCTCTATACCCAGAGGCAATAGCCAGCGCCACCGCCAGGTCACAGGCAGGTTCAGTAAGCTTAATGCCACCTGCCACGTTAAAGTAAATATCCTGATTTCCCAGCATCATGCCAAATCTTTTCTCCAGCACCGCTATTATCATCAGCATCCTGTTAAAATCAATACCTGTGCACATACGCCTGGGTATGCCAAAGGTGGTCTGAGCCACAAGGGCTTGCAGTTCTGCCAAAATAGGCCTCGTCCCCTCTACCGAACACGTTATGCAGGAGCCTGAAACCCCTAAAGGCCTTCCGCGCAAAAGCATTTCTGAGGGATTTTTAACCTCTACAATACCGCTTCCCGTCATCTCAAATATACCCACTTCATTGGTAGAACCAAAGCGGTTTTTCACCGCTCTTATCATGCGATACATAAGCCTGTTTTCCCCTTCAAAATAAAGGACGGTATCCACCATGTGCTCCAGGACCCTGGGACCGGCTATAGAGCCATCCTTCGTCACATGGCCTACGATAATGGTAGTGACGTTCATCCCTTTAGCCAAGCGCATGAGATGAGAAGTTATCTGCCTCACCTGGCTTACGCTTCCCGGCGACGACGATAAATCCGGGTCGTATACCGTCTGTATGGAATCGATTATAAGGACGTCTGGCCTTAGCGCCTTCACAATTTCCAATATCGCGTATATATCGGTTTCTGCCGCCAGGTATATTTTCTCATCGCTTATGCCCAACCTCTCTCCCCTCATCCTGACCTGTTGCACCGACTCTTCACCAGATATGTACAAAACCTTTTTATCCCCCGATATATTCTTACACACCTGCAACATAAGGGTGGATTTGCCTATGCCAGGGTCTCCTCCTATAAGTATGAGAGATCCCTGCACAATCCCTCCACCTGTCACTCTGTCCAGCTCGCCAAAACCCGTGCTGAACCTCTCTCCCTCTTTCGCTTTGCCTACAACGCCTATGAGTTGAGGCTCTTTAATGCTTTTTTTTACCCTTTCAGGGGCTTTCTTTTCTATGACTTCCTCTTGCAGGGTATTCCACTGCCCGCAAGAAGGGCACCTGCCCATCCACTTTAACGCCTCATAGCCACAACTCTGGCATACATAATGGGTTCTATCCGCCACGTCAAAGGCCCCCTTCCCGAAATAAATTATAACAAAAGAGAGGGCCTAAACCAAAGCGCCCTCTTCTTTTGTCATCTCCAATTTGCCGTCTTTGACGTCCACGTACACCCTATCCCCTTGCTTTATCTCTCCTTTTAACATCTTTTCGGAGAGGGTGTTTTCAATCGTCCTCTCTATAGCCCTCCTCAAAGGTCTGGCGCCAAAGGCAGGATCATAACCCTCCTTAGCCAGATACTCCTTGGCTTTTTCGCTCAACACCAGCTGAATGTCGTTGGCCTTGAGCCTCTCGTTTATATCCTTCAACATTATATCCACTATGCTCTTTATGTCGTCCATAGTCAGCTGATGGAACACTATTATCTCATCAATCCTGTTGAGAAACTCAGGCCTGAAAGTGCGCTTGAGTTGATCCATGACGTTGTCTTTCATCTTCTCGTAAGCATCTTTAGCCTCATCGCTGGATGCGGTAAACCCTAATGTGGCCTGTTTCTTGATAAGATCAGCTCCCACGTTGGACGTCATGATGATTATGGTATTCTTGAAATCCACCGTCCTGCCTTTAGCATCGGTAAGCCTGCCGTCGTCCAGTATCTGTAGCAACACGTTAAACACATCGGGATGGGCTTTTTCAATCTCGTCAAACAATACCACTGAATACGGCTTTCTTCTCACCTTCTCCGTGAGCTGACCGCCTTCCTCATACCCTACGTACCCCGGAGGCGAACCCATTAGCCTTGACACCGTATGCCTTTCCATATACTCAGACATATCCAGCCTTATCATGGCATTTTCATCGCCAAACATGGCCTCAGCGAGGGCTTTAGCCAGCTCTGTCTTGCCTACACCCGTAGGACCCAGGAATATAAAAGATCCTATAGGCCTTTTGGGATCTTTAAGCCCCACTCTCGCTCTTCTCACAGCTCTTGATATAGCCTCAATAGCTTCATTCTGGCCAATTACTCTTCTGTGCAGGATTTCCTCCAGGTGAAGCAGTTTCTCAGATTCCTCTTCGGCCAGTTTCTTTACCGGAATACCTGTCCACAGCGAGACGATATTAGCTATATCCTCTTCTGTAACGCTCTTGTCCTTGGAGAGATTTTTATGCTCCCATTGCTCTTTTATCTTATCCAGTTCTTCCCTGCACTTTTGCTCTTCATCCCTCAGCTTAGCTGCCTTTTCAAATTCCTGGGTGCTTATAGCTTCTTCCTTTTCTTTCTGCAATTTCTGTATCTTCTCCTCCAACTCCTTTATCTCAGGAGGGGCAGTAAATGTCTGCAATCTGGCCCTTGACGCGGCTTCGTCTATGAGGTCTATAGCTTTATCGGGCAAAAATCTGTCTGTGATATACCTATCGGAAAGCCTTGCGGCAGCCTCCAAAGCCTCATCGGTTATCTTAACCCGATGGTGCGCCTCGTACTTATCCCTTAACCCTTTAAGTATCTGTATGGTGTCTTCCACCGTAGGCTCAGCTACCTGCACAGGCTGGAATCTTCTCTCTAAAGCCGAATCCCTCTCGATGTACTTTCGGTACTCGTCCAGGGTAGTAGCGCCGATGACCTGTATTTCACCTCTGGCCAGAGCAGGCTTTAGTATATTGGATGCGTCTATAGCTCCTTCCGCAGCCCCTGCCCCGATCAGCGTGTGCAGCTCGTCTATAAAAAGTATTACATTTCCCGCCTTGGTTATTTCCGCCAGTACATTCTTAATCCTATCCTCAAACTCTCCCCTGTACTTAGAGCCTGCCACCATCGACGCCAGATCCAGGGTGACAACCCGCTTGTCCTTTATTATCTCAGGAACCCTGCCCTCGACGATCTCTTGCGCCAGTCCCTCTACGATAGCCGTTTTACCTACCCCGGGGTCCCCTATAAGGCACGGATTGTTTTTGGTGCGCCTGCTCAATATCTGTATAACCCGCTCAATCTCCTTTTCCCTGCCTATTACAGGATCCAATTTGCCTTCCCTTGCCATGTCTGTAAGGTCCCTTCCATACTGGTTAAGGGTCGGGGTATTGGTGTTTCTGGCCGCGTGTTTAATGCCTGTCGGCTCCTGATTTAAGAGCTTCATAACCTCATCCCGTGTCTTGTTGAGATCAACTCCCGACTCGGCCAGTACCCTGGCCGCAACTCCGTCGCCTTCTCTTATAAGGCCCAAAAGTATATGCTCTGTGCCGATATAATTTACACCTAATCTCCTAGCTTCCGCAAAGCTCAGCTCCAAGACCCTCTTAGCCCTGGGAGTGTAGCCTACAACCTCCGTAGGCATAGCTCCTCTTCCTATAAGGCTCTCTATTTTCTGCCTTATATCCTCAAGCCTTATGCCCTGGTTTCTTAATGCCTGGGCAGCGATCCCCTCTCCTTCTTTTATAAGCCCCAGCAGCAGGTGCTCGGTTCCCACGTAGTTGTGATTTAACGCCCTGGCTTCCTCCTGTGCCAGATACAGCACCTTCTGAGCCCTCTCAGTAAATCTGCCGAACATCGCCATAATCAAACACCTCCATCATTTAATTCATTCTCTCTCTAACATAAGCGGCCCTGGCCACATCCCTTTCAAAAGGCGAGAGTTCTTTTCCCTCGATCTTCTGTATGTTACCTGGCTGGATGTACACCAGAAACTCGTTAATAGGTATTTCCGCTTTTATTATTCCTAGATTTTTGCCTAATCTCACGTTGGAAAGATGTTTCATACACTCTTCAGAGCTTAAAATCCTGGCATTTTTTAATACGCCGTATGACCTGTACACCATATCCTCTATGCGCATTTTATTGTTTCTGTACAGCTCCGCAGCTGCGTATCTCTCGCTGGATATGATATTCTTGGTTACCCCGCTTATATTCTCCACGATCTCTGACTCATCCTGTCCCAGGGTAATCTGATTGGATATCTGGAATATATTGCCCAAAGCTTCAGTGCCCTCGCCGTAAATACCCCGCACTGCCAGACCTATCTTGTTGAGATTTGCTAGGACGTTTTTTATCTGGTCTGTCATAACCAGTGCCGGAAGGTGAAGCATAACCGATGCTCTAAGCCCTGTTCCCAAATTGGTGGGACACGATGTCAGATAACCCAGCTCCTCATCGTAGGAATACTTTAAGCTCTCTTCCATGACGTCGTCAATTTTATCTGCCAGATCCAGCGCTTCCTTTAGCTGAAGCCCCGGAAATATAGCCTGAATGCGTATGTGATCCTCCTCGTTGACCATAATACTGACCTTTTCATCCCGGCTTAAAAGAACCGCTCCCCGCTTATAATTCTTAGCCAGATCAGGGCTTATAAGATGCCGTTCTACCAGAGCCAATCTATCCAAAGGAGTGGTTTTTTCCAGATCTGTATACTCAAAGTCCCTGCACAACACGGTGTTGCTCTTTAAAATGCTATCCCTCACTTGGGCCTTTATTTTGCTCGCTACTTCGTCATCCATAGCGATAGGAAAAGGATAATCGCTTAAATTTCTGGCCAACCTTACCCTGCTGCTCAGCACCACATCGCCATCAGGGCCTTCTACATTTATCCAGTTATCCACAGTTTCACCTCCCCATCTTCTTTTCTAATTCCTTTATCTGGTCTCTTAACCTGGCCGCCTCTTCATAAGCTTCCCTTTTTACCGCCTCATTTAATTGCTCTCTTAACCTCTCGATCTGCCTTTCTATCCTCAAATTTACTCCAGCCTTTTTAGGTACTTTCCCCTTGTGGAGATTGTAACCGTGAATTTTTCTCACCAGAGGCAAAAGCCTGTCTCTGAAGGTATTATAGCAACCGGCACATCCCAATCGCCCGGTCTTTTTAAAATCCTCATAGGTATTGCCGCAAATAGTGCACTTTATATTCTGTTCCACATAAGTACCTGGCGTATAATCCATAAGTCCCGAAAGCAAGTTATCAAAGGAAAACAATGAACCAAAGGGAAAAGTGAAAGGCTCAAAATTCAACTGGCCTGTTTCCCTGGCGCACTCCTCGCATAAATTCATCTCGGTTTTATACCCATTTATAACCTGGGTGAAATGAACCGTCGCAGGTCTTTTCTGGCACCTTTCGCACAACATGGCTAAGACCTCCTTAAATTTTAACTATTTAGTACCGCCAGCAGCATGGCCTTAAACAAACTGGCGCGTACCACATTTCGCAATTCCCGATCCAACCCTATAACCCTATCCGACAGGGCGGACTTCATCATCAACAGTTCCCTGTCCGTTATAATACCATCCCGATACAAGGCATTGATGTAAGCGTACGCATCCCCTTGAGAGATGCTGCTGCCTATACCTTCAGTTATTATGTCTTTTATATATTCTTTCTCGTCTATGTTCATTTTAATAATTCTTATACAACCGCCGCCACCTCTGCGGCTTTCGATGTAATAACCCAGCTCCGGCGTAAACCGCGTCTCCAGTACATAGTTTATCTGAGATGGAGTACACTGAAATTTACTTGCCAGCTCATTTCTTCTTATCTCTACAATACCGTTTTGCGCCTCATCTATCAACTTCTTTATAAACATCTCTATGACGTCGCTTATCCTGGCCATGTACTCACCTCTTTATCTTTGACTTTCTTTGACCTTCGACTATAGTATATATTACCATATTTATTTTGTCAAGGGGTCTTTTTAAATTTTTGTCCTAATTTGTTATATAATCGTTATATAACAATAGCCAAAGGGGGGATGATACAGGTTGGCAAAATATATTTACATTATTTTAATATACCTTTATTTATTAATCAGCAACGTGGTAATAAAAAAGATAAATTCTATAGTAGCTGTTTTTCTGATTTATTATATTTTTGGAGTTTTACGGCATACTATCAGGACAGGTGCAATATCTTGTGGCATTGTTAGCAGGATATGCCCTGTCATCATCGTTCTATAAAGATTAGGGGGAATACTCCCCCTATATTTTACGCTTCCTTAGCCAATTTTGTTTGTTCTATTATCTTCTGAGCCAGTTGCGGCGGCATCTCCTCGTATCTTTCAAATCTCATGGTAAAGCTACCCCTTGCGTGGGTTAATGACCTCAAATCAGTAGCGTACCTGAACATCTCCGCTTCGGGCACTTCCGCCATTACCACCTGTAAATGCCCATCGGGTTGCATACCAAGTATCCTTCCCCTCCGCTTATTTAAGTCGCCTATCACTTCTCCCATATACTCTTCGGGAACTGAGATCTCCACGTGAAGTATAGGCTCAAGCAGGACGGGACTGGCCTGCTGCATCCCTTTCTTAAAAGCCAACGACGCGGCGACTTTAAATGCCATTTCCGATGAATCCACAGGATGATACGACCCATCCAGCAAAGTGGCTTTTATATTTACCACGGGGTAACCCGCCAGTATCCCTTCTTTCATGCACTCCCTTAAGCCTTTTTCTACCGCCGGTATATACTGCCTGGGAACAGCGCCTCCAAAAATCTTTTCCTGGAATTCAAACTCTTTATCCCGCAAGGGCTCAAATTCTATCCAGACGTGACCGTACTGCCCATGACCCCCTGTCTGCTTTTTGTATTTTCCTTCTACTTTAGCTTTCCCTTTTATGGTCTCTCTATACGCCACCTTGGGCACAGTCAATTGGCAACCTATGCCGAATTTGCTCAATAACCTCTTTACAATGACCTCCAGGTGCACATCCCCATACCCATACAGGAGAAACTGCCCTGTCTCATTGTTCTTGATGACTTTAAACGTAGGGTCTTCTTCATTTAACTTCAGCAACCCATTGCTTATCTTCTCTTCATCCCCCTCAGACTGAGGCTCTATGGCCATGGCCATATTGGGTTCAGGATACTGCAACCTATCATACACCACGACCTTCTTTTCATCGCAAAGGGTATCTCCCGTAGACGTAACAGCCAGCTTAGCTACACCTCCGATATCGCCACAGCAAAGCTTATCTACAGGAATCTGCTTTTTGCCCCTTAAAACAAAAATCTGCCCTAACTTTTCACCTGATTCTTTAGTGGAATTAAATACACCGGAATCAGATGCCGCAAAACCGCTCATAACTTTAAAAAGCGACATCTTGCCTACGTAGGGATCAGCTATGGTTTTAAAGACAAAAGCCGAAAAAGCCCCATCGCTGTTGTCCACAGGTGCCGGCATGTACTCCACAATGGCATCCATAACAGCGCAAACGCCCATGTTCTTTAAGGCACAGCCACAAAACACAGGAAATATGTCTCTTGATGCCATCCCTTTTTTCAACGTTTTCTTTAATTCTCCTAAAGAGAGTTCTTCATTGTTGAAAAATTTCTCCAGCAGATTTTCGTCTAACTCCGCTATATCCTCTATCAGCTCTTCTCTAAACCTAGCCACATCACCAGCCATAGGCTCAGGTATATTTGACCTTTTGATTTGGCCCTTATCGTAGATATACGCTGCTCCTTCCAGTAAATCCACATATCCCCTGAAATCGTCTTCCTGACCCACAGGAAGTTGCACTGGTACGACTTTTTTGCCAAAGACCTCTCTTAACCCTTCCACAGCCTTAAAAAAACTAGCATTTTCTTTATCCATCTTGTTGACAAAAAACATAGCCGGCAACCCTGCATCATTTAAGTGCTTCCAGGCAATCTCAGTACCTACTTCAGGCCCAGAAGGTGAAACCACCACCACGGCCCCTTCTACCACCCGCAGCGGCGCCAGCATCTCCCCTACAAAATCAAAGTACCCAGGTGTGTCAACTAAATTTATCTTTGTAGAGTTCCACTCCACCGGAACGATAGAAGCAGATATGGAAATACCTCTTACAATCTCTTCAGGATCCCAATCAGAAACCGTATTGCCATCCTCCACATTGCCCATCCTGTCTATGGCCTTGGAACTGTATAAAGCCGCTTCCACCAATGTAGTTTTACCTGCACCGCTGTGGGCTACCAGCGCCACATTCCTTATGGCGCTGCATTGATACGCCTTCATAAAAATCCCCCTTTAATGTTTTGCTATTATAAATATTCTATATTTTTTTATGATTTCCTCCTTTCTGTATATCTTATCGCCCATCAAATCTCTTCGTATATAATCACCTTATTTCTTCCCCTCGCCTTAGCCATATAAAGAGCCCTGTCGGCATTGGCAATCAACCTTTCAAGGGAATCAGCTTTTGCAGGGTACTCGCATATGCCAGCGCTAACCGTCACGTGCAGTTCACCAGCACTGGTGGTAAAAGGTCTGGCTGCTATTTCCTTCCTGATCCTCTCAGCAATGGTATAAGCCTGTTGCTCATCCAAAGAAGGCAATACCACCACAAACTCCTCACCGCCATACCTGGCCACTATGTCATCTCCCCTGGTACACATTTTTATGCGGCTGGCCAGTTCTTTTATTACTTCATCTCCTATCAAATGCCCGTAAGTGTCATTTACGCGCTTAAAGTAGTCTATGTCAATCATGATCAAGCTCACATTCAAATCTTCTCTCTGGCATATCTCCACGATATCTTTTATGATATCTGTAAAATACCTTCTATTGTACAGCTTAGTTATGGGATCGGTTATAGACTTCTGAGTCATCTCCCTGTAAAGCTTGGCGTTGTAAAGGGCTATGGCACCTTGCCTGGAAATCATCGTTACTATGTCTAAATTTTCCTTTGAAAAGGCATTCTGGTAATCGTGAAACAAAAGTATAGCACCTATTGTCTTTATATTCTGAACAAGAGGAACTATCATACAAGACTTAAAATTAAAATAAGAGCATAGCAAAGAATCTTTATCGTTACAACAGTCAATGATAGCAGGTTCATCGATGCGAAGCAATGTCTGTACAAACTCCTTATCTGTGGCTACTTTTGTGTCGCAATGCTCGACCTCTCCCATATCCCACGCTACTATCTCCAGTTCAGATTCACCTTTACCTAGAAAAATAGCAACACCGCTGAAATTGACCACGTTGCTTATGGCATCGATAATGGCCTCACCTACCTGATTCACATCAAGCCTGGAATTTATTATGGACAGCATGTCGTACAGCGCCTTTAACTTTTTATTGGCGTACATAAGGCTGGACAGTATGTGAAAATTATAGGCGAGAAGCAGAACAGCCAGCAATGCCAGCGCTTTATAAAAGAAATTCATTTCTCTGTAGATATACGCTAGCATTACAGCGCAAACCGCCGACACAACCGCAAATAAGGCTTTAAGCAATGCATTCTCAAAAACGTGAGATAACTGGACGTATTGACCCGATACTCTGTAGGCTGCAAAGCGTAAAACATCGCTTACAAGATAACTTACAACAACAAAGACCGCAATGCCTCTCACCTGATCACTGTAAAACGGACCTATTTGGGCACCTGTCAGATAAAAAGCCCAGGCAGCCAATCCATAGGCTATGACCGCTCTAGAACCATAGCTCAAACCGGAAAATACATTTTTGCTGCTTACAGAATGATATATGAACATACCCAAGGAAGCCATGAGCAGCGCAGGGGCAACTCCGTACACTAGAAAGACAACCATAACGAAAGCGGAACCTAAACTAACCTGGTTCCTCTCGCCTCTGATGCCAAGATACTCTACAATAAGAAAAGATGCTATAAAAATCGCAAAGACCCAGTAGTCTATCCCGTTGATACCATTTACAAATAAAAGGTAAATCAAAAATATATAGCCAACATAGGTCATCCCATTGCCCATTAATTTGTTAACCATTTAAATCAATCCTTTAAAAGTTCAAGAATCGCGATATACTTCTATTATATTATACATAATAGACATAATATGTCCAATATAAAAAAACGCCTTTTGGCGTTTACTGTAAAAAAATTATATAAGATTTGCCTCCAGCAGGAGTTTTTCATCCGCGAATACCTCTTCTGAAGCACCTGTGCGTTCTATGCGATGCCCTTCTCCCATTACCACCATCCTATCTGCCAGCTGCTTTGCTATCTCCAGGTCGTGGGTCGCCGTAACTACAGTAGTCCCTTTACGGTTTAACTCCAGCAATTTCCTTACCAGCCACTTTCTTGACCTGGGATCAAGGCCGTTGGTGGGCTCATCCAACAGCAATACTTCTGGATTTAGCGCCATCACCGACGCCAGCGCCACTTTCTTCTTTTCGCCACCGCTCAACCTGTGAGGAGGCCTGTCTCTAAGATCCCCTATTCCAAAATCGTCTAAAATGCTCTCCACCAGATCTCTAACCTTTTCAGGCTCTTCACTTAACTGCAATGGCCCAAAGGCCACCTCGTCAAATACGCTGGGCGAAAATAGCTGCACATCAGAATCCTGAAACACCAAACCCACTCTCTTCCGAAATTCATAAGGATTTGATCTCATCTCCCTCTCATCTACGACTTTACCAAAAGCCGTAAACTCACCCCTCTGAGGAAAGATCAAGGCGTCCATTATCTTCAAAAGCGTGGATTTTCCGCTGCCATTAGCTCCCACAATGACTAACTTTTCGCCCCTTTCTACCTCAAGGTTAATGTCAACCAGCGCCGGAACCGAATCTGCATAAGAATAATAAATACCTATTAGCTTAAAAATTACATCCTTCAAAATATACCACCCTTTACAGCGACTATAAACGCAAAAGCAATGTTTAATCCTATCCACATATAATCCAACGGCTTGACTTTAAACACCTTTAAGGCCTTTATCTCACCACGATAACCTCTTGACACCATGGCATCGTATACATCGCCGCTGAGTTCCCATGACCTCAACAGGAGGTATCCCGTGGAGCTGGCTATAAACTTTCTACCTTCGGCACCGCTTATTTTTCTTACCGTCCTACTTTTCCTCGCCAAAAACATGTTTGAAGCCAGCTCCAGAAGTAAGAAAATGTACCTGTAAGTCATCTCCAATGGCGCAACAAATGCAGACGGCACTCCGATAAAGCGCAGCGACTTCATAAGATCATACCACTTGGTAGTGACCGCCACCAGGTATATTAACGAAAGAGATACAAAGGACCTCACCATAAGAAAGAGAGCGCTGATCAAGCCTTCACGTGTTATATATAATTCTTTACTTAAATATAAAAAGGGCCTGCCGCCTGATACCACATTGAAGACAGAGGGTATCAACACAACACCGCTAAACAAAAAAGAAACAACGCACACCCTCAAAAGATATGTTTTATAGTCAATCCTGGACAAAGCCGCCAGTAGTAAAACGTATAAAAAGAGCAAACCAATGCCGTAGAAGTTTTTACACAGATTGGCAATAACCATCAGCGCCAATATTGAAATGAGCTTTACTCTGGGATCTATCACCTGCATAATGCCATTTTTTGCGGCATTGAGATCCGCATAATAAATATCCTCAAAAGCACTTTTGATATCAACGATGGTCTTCTCCAGAAAATTTCCCATTTCTTACAATAACCCTTTCCAGAACTTTATAAACTGCAAATATCAGGCCAATACCCACAACTGCTGAAAAGATATACCCCACAGATAGCTGAAAGAAATTCCTGTCAAACCCCGGTATGCTGTAACCAGGCAAAATCGCCTTTACAACCTCTGAAAACCGCTTCATGCCTGCTGGTACAAAGCCAATCCTGCTTTTTACTTCATCAACTCCCCATTCCCCCCATGCGGTGCCTGAAGCCAGCAATCCCAGAGGAGTTAAAAGTAAAACCACAATTGATGGAATAATAAGCTTTTTCATTTTTAAGCACCTCTCAACCTCTTAGATACGCCGTACAAAATGCTCTCTTCTCCCACCTTCTGCAGGTAAAATACTACCAGCGCCGTCATAACAGCTTCCGCAAAACCTGCTATGGTGAGATGAGGTAACATAATAGCAGGCACAGCCAGCTTCAAACCGTAGGGGAAATACAAAGGAGCGCCATTGGCATTGTGAAATAAAAGCGGCTGAATGCCCAGCTCCACAGCCGTAGCCAGCGCAGAAACATTTATGCCTGCATAAGATCCTATAGCCGACGCCACCACGTTATTGCACCTCAATTTAAGCGCCAACCTATATACGCCGTACCCTACAAAAGGCGCTAAAAAAGCTACATTAAAGCTGTTGGCCCCAATGGCCAATATACCTCCATCTCCGAAAACCAAAGACTGAATCAAAAGGGCGATAGTGAGGGATATGCTGGCTGCCCATGGCCCCATGGCCACAGCTAACAACGTAGCACCTATGGCATGGGCCGTGGTACCGCCAGGAACAGGTATATTGAACATCATGATGGTAAAGGCAAAGGCAGAGCCAATGGCCATAACAGGTATATCCCTCTGTTCAAACGCTTCACGCACCTTTTTGCCGGCCTTTGCCCACACGGGTATCATAGCCGCCCCTAAAGCCGCGCAGGTCTGCGGGCTTAAATATCCATCAGGTATGTGCATAAAAGCCCCCCTTATAAATTTTGTCCTGTGGTAGTCATGGTCAGCTTGCCGTGTTTTACGCCTTTAGTGCTTATGAGCCTGTCAGCTACCGCCCTTATTTTCGCCGCAGTGCCCTTTACAACCATGACCTCCAGGCAATTGTGGGCATCCAGGTGAACATGCATGGTGGATATGATGTTTCTGTGAAAGCTGTGCTGGATGTCCACCAGCTTATCGCTTAGCTCCCTGACCTCATGGTTATACACCAGCGTTATGGTGCCTACTGTTTCCACGTCTTCATCCTGCCACTGGTTTTCCACTATGTAATCCCTTATAAGGTCCCTTATAGCTTCTGATCTATTGCTATAGTTTTTGCTCTTTATCAGTTCATCAAATTGCGCCAGCAACCTTGTATCCATGGAAACGCCAAAGCGGGTGATCTCTTCTATAGCCATCATTCCCTTCCGTGTTACTTTTATCAAAAGTATAGCACTCACAAAATCAGATGTCAACAAAATCCCAATGCAAAAGAGCCGGTATACCCACCGGCTCCAGCAAAGGAAACAAATTAGTGACACTTAGAAAAACCACAGTTTCTGCATATAACACAGCCTTCCTCGTGTTCAATCGCTGCCCCGCATTCAGGGCACCTCATTATATCATCCCTATTATCATCCCTAACTTCCACGTCAAGGGCTATCTCATCTGCCAAATCTGCCTCTTCCAAAGGCTTATGATCTCTTAGCATCATCACTTTTTCAATGACCTTGGCGATGGCGTCAGGACATGAAAGCACCTTTATGTTCTTATCCCTCTCCTTCTGCCTTATAGTGGAGTGGCACCTTATTCCCTTCAACTGGCCCACTATCTCTTTGACATCCATACCCGACCGCAGCGCAATGGACACCAGCCTGCTGGTGGCTTCGGATTGAGATGGACAACCCCCCGCTCGTCCCAGATTGGTAAACACCTCGCAAATTCCCTTATCGTCGTAATTTACCGTGACATAAAGATTACCGCAGCCTATCCTGACCTTCTCCGTATAGCCCATGGTTATCTCAGGTCGTGGTCTGGGCACAATTTTCGCTTTTTTATCGCTATTTTCTTTTTTTGTCGACTTGTTAGCACCTACGTTTATAACCTGGCTTTCCCTGCTGCCATCCCTGTATATGGTAACGCCTTTACACCCCAGCTCATACGCCAGCATGTAAACTTCCCTTACATCGTCTTTTGTAGCATCATGTCTGAAATTTACGGTTTTTGACACGGCATTATCAGTATGTTCCTGAAACGTCGCCTGCATTTTTACATGCCAGAAAGGGTCGATGTCATGAGCTGTCACAAATACCCTCTTTATATCGTCAGGTATCTCTTGGATGCCCTTTAATGTGCCTCTTTTAACTACCTCCTCCATGAGCTCCTCAGAATAAAATCCCCTTTTTAAAAGCACCTCTTTAAATGTAGGATTGACTTCCACCAGGCGCTGGTTATCCAGCACATTTCTCACAAAAGCCAGTGCAAACAAAGGCTCTATGCCACTGGACACACCTGCTATTATGCTTATAGTGCCTGTAGGAGCTATGGTAGTTGTAGTGGCATTTCTCAGCTTTATACCTCTATCCCTGTATACGCTCTTATCGTAATAAGGGAATACCCCTCTTTGTTCAGCCAGCTCCGCTGATGCCTCTTTGGATTTCTCGTCGATGAATTTCATCACATTGTCAGCTAGCTCTACTCCCTCTTGGGAATTATAGGGTATGCCCAATTTCAAGAGCATATCAGCAAATCCCATGACTCCCAGGCCGATTTTACGAGTTCCCTTGGTGGTGCTTTCAATGATGGGCAAGGGGTATTTATTTACATCTATCACATTGTCCAGAAATCTTACAGCCAGCTTAACCGTTCTCTCCAGCTTATCATAATCCACTGTATAGCCGCCTTCCCAAGGCTTTAGCATATTGGCGAGGTTTATAGACCCCAGGTTACAGCTCTCATAGGGCAAAAGCGGCTGTTCACCACATGGGTTGGTGGATTCTATCTCTCCCAGCTCCGGGACCACATTGTCCCTGTTGATTCTATCAAGGAAGATGATGCCAGGCTCGCCGTTATTCCAGGCCATGTCCACGATGAGATCAAATACCTCTCTTGCCCTCAATTTATTTGTGACTTTCTTGGTATGGGGATCTACCAGCTCATACTCCTGATCTCTTATCACCGCCTGCATAAACTTCTCCGTTATCCCCACGCTTATATTAAAGTTGGTTATCTCGCTGTTGTCCTTTTTACATTGTATAAACTCCAGTATATCCGGATGGTCTACCCTCAAGATGCCCATATTGGCCCCTCTCCTGGTGCCTCCTTGTTTTACTGCCTCAGTAGCAGCGTTAAATACCCTCATAAAGCTTACCGGTCCTGACGCTATGCCGCCCGTCGTCTTTACCGCAGAACCTTTAGGCCGTATGCGGGAAAAGCTAAAGCCCGTCCCTCCGCCGCTTTTGTGGATGACGGCGGCGTTTTTTACGGCATCAAATATCTCCTCCATGGAATCTCCCACCGGGAGCACAAAACAAGCTGACAACTGCCCTAAAGGTCTCCCCGCATTCATGAGCGTAGGGGAATTAGGGAGAAAATCCAAATCCGTCATCAACCTGTAAAACTCTTCTTCCATCGCTTTCACATCAGCATTCTCATCGTACAGCCTTTCAGCTCCCGCGACAGCAGAAGCTACCCTTCTGAATAGCTCCTCAGGGGTTTCGATTATGTTTCCGTTCTCGTCTTTGGCCAGATAACGAGTTTTAAGTACCTTAA
Source organism: Caldanaerobius polysaccharolyticus DSM 13641 (assembly GCF_000427425.1). NCBI lineage: Bacteria > Bacillati > Bacillota > Clostridia > Thermoanaerobacterales > Thermoanaerobacteraceae > Caldanaerobius > Caldanaerobius polysaccharolyticus. Next base: position 513,869 of record NZ_KE386495.1, read on the forward strand.
TCGCATTTTCCGTAAGCTTCATACCATTTACCTCCTATTTCCTGAACAACGAGCCTATTACGGTCTTTGTGCTCTTCAACGTAATACCTAAAAATGACCCATTTTTTTCCAGTATACCGTCAATAGCATCCACTACCGCATCGATGTGCTTTTCCTCCACGATTAGCGGAGGCTCAAGCCTTATTACATTGGGGTTATTAAGCGTATAAGCTGTTATTATGTGGTAATCATTTTGAAGCTGCGCCGCCACTAAAGACCCCAGGTACTCATAAGAAAGCTTGCCTAAAAGCCCTCCTGACAGCTTATTTATAAATCCCTCAGGTTGATTAAACTCTATACCTACCATCAATCCCCTGCCCCTTACATCCTTGATCAGAGAATGCTTTTCTTTAATAGCATTCAGACGCTCCAACAGGTAATTTCCCATCTTCTGTGCCCGGGTAGGTAAATCCCTGTCTACTATAGACTTTATCGCTGCGATGCCAGCAGCCATAGCCCATGTATTCCCTCCAAATGTAGATGTGTGCAGCAATGCTCTATCCATGGTCCCATATGCCTTTTTCCATATCTCATCGGTGGTTATATAAGCTCCTACGGGCATTACACCACCACCAAGGGATTTGGCCACGCACATTATATCGGGAACCACTTCCTCTCTTTCGCAGGCAAACATGGTACCCGTCCTGCCAAAACCCGTCTGAACCTCATCGGCTATCATATACGCATCGTACCTGGTACAAAGTTCTCTTACGCCTTTTAAATACCCTTCCGGTGGGACGATTATACCTCCCTCACCCTGTATAGGCTCTACTATAAATGCAGCTACATCCCTAGCTTTGAGCTTGTCCTCCAGTACATTCAGATCGCCATAAGGTACGCTCTCGCAGTTGGGCACAAGAGGCAAAAAGGGTTTCTGGTACTTCTCCCGGCCTGTAACAGATAAAGCCCCCGCTGATTTGCCGTGGAAAGAGCCTTCACAGTATACGATTTTGCTCTTGCCGCTGGCTATTTTAGCTAATTTCAATGCCCCTTCCACCGCCTCAGCACCGCTATTGCAAAAAAACGACCTCTTTAAATTACCTGGCGTAATCTGAGCTAAATTATAAGCCAGTACGCCGGGTAGATTTGCTATAGCTGCCTGAAGGATATTGGGCATGCCCTTGACCTTATCTATAGCCTCAATGACCTCAGGGGGATTGTGTCCCAGGTTTAACGCGCCATACCCACCTAAAAAATCGTAATACTCGTTGCCGTCGCTATCCCATACCGACATCCCCTGAGCTTTTACAAAGTACTTATCAAAATTTAGCAATGACAGCATACTCACAAAGCTGGAATTTATGTATTCACTGTAATTTTCTTTGATAGAGTTCCTACTTAAAGCCAATGCCTGATCCAGTTCAATGTAATTCACGATTATCACGCCCCTATAAAAAAGATTTATTCCATTATACAATTTCAAGCAGCATAATACAACAAGCGCATACACCGCCTTTTTTAAAGCAAAAATAAATAAGGGGTGCTGATATGGCCATAAGGTTGAGCAAGTTTACCAATATCAAAGGCAAGCAAGTAGAGTTTGCAGCAGATAACATCACCTACGACAGCAGGCACTTCGCCAGGGAAGCAAAGTCGCAGAAAGCTCAACTGGAAAGTACCCACAGGCACGGTATGAATAGAGGCGTCAAAGTACCCATCCGCAAAAAAACAACCTGAGGAGTAGTCATAGACTACTCCTCTATTAATATAGCCCTGGCAGGCGAACCGTCCCCACCCTTTATCTTTAAAGGCAAGCATATAAACTTATATTTTCCAGGATTTACATCATTTAAGTAAAGGCCCTCTACCACTACCACTCCATTTCCCAACAACAGCCTGTGAACGCGACCTCCGCCATGGTACTCTTCAATGGACAGGTAATCGATACCCACTGCCTTTACGCCTTTTTCCACTAGGTACTGAGCCCCTTCCAGCCCTAAAGACGTAAACTCCTTTTGAAATTGCGGCTGCTTCCACCGCTTTGCGTTATCGGTTTTAAATAGCACCATATCCCCTTTTTGTATGTCCAGATTTTTGAGGTGCTCAGGCTGAATTTTAAGAGTACCGTATACTTCAAATACCTTTGCTTCTCCCATCAGCAAAGACAGGTCTAGCTCATCTACCGTGTTTCCACTCTGGACAAAGTGAAAAGGCGGATCTACATGGGTGCCCGTATGGGTACCCATGCTTATAACAGAGACGTTAGCTCCATTTTCTTCTATAGATTTCACCCTTTTAATCTCTGGCGCAGGATCGCCAGCAAAAACGTGCATTCCCATAAAAATGGGCACAGACACATCGTGTACGATCATATTATCCCCCTCATTTAACGATCTCTTTGACAAACTGCCTTCCAAATTCCACGCACCTGTTCAAGTCCTCAGAGGATGGCTTAAAATTAACCCTGATCCCGGGCTGTACCACATGGAACTTGAGCTGCTTTAACCTCTCCTCCATCATAGGAACGGCCTCACCGCTCCAACCAAAAGACCCGAAGGCGGCTGCATATTTGCCTTTGCATACGATGGGATTCAAAGATGTCAGCACGTCCCATATCGGCTTGACCGCATCGCCATTTATCGTAGGCGACCCAAACAGCACTCCTTTCGCCTTGAGTATTTGAGAGAGCACTTCTTCTTTATCGCTATACAATATGTTGTACGCCTTTATGTCCACCCCACCTTCGCTCTGCATCCCCTCTACGATGGCGTCGGCGATTTTAGAAGTATAGTTATACGCCGAAGCGTACACCACCACCACATCTTTTAGATCGCTAAAATCGCTGCTCCACTCCCGGTACTTGTCCACATACATCCACGGATCTTTTCTTAAAACAGGCCCATGGCTTGGCGCTATAATTTCCACATCCAGCCCTTTTATCCTGTCCACCGCCTCCAGAACTTTGGGCTTAAACGGCGCCATTATGCTGTTATAATAGTATTTAAACTCATTGAAATATTCCCCTGCGGTATCGTTGAACATGCTGCCTTCTTTGTCTTCCGGGCAGTAATGGGCGCCAAAGGCATCACACGTAAACAGGACCTTATCCTCCTTTAAATACGTAAACATGGTATCAGGCCAATGCAAAAAAGGCGCCATGATAAACTCCAAAGTCTTGCCTCCTAGGTCAATGGTATCGCCCTGATTTACCACCATGGACTTAAATTCCCTGTTAGCAATACCTGAGGCAAATTTAATAGCAGCCCGAGTGCCCACAACCGTGGCTTCAGGAACTCTTTCCAGCAACCTGGGGAATGCGCCGGAATGATCGGGTTCTGTATGATTCAGTATTATGTAATCGATTTTACCAGGATCTACTAAAGAAGTGATCTTCTCATAGAATTCGTCAAAAAAAGGTTCCTTTACGGTATCTATTAAAGCAATCTTCTCTCCCTTGACAAGGTACGAATTATAAGTCGTACCGCTATTCAAAGGAAAAACTATATCGAAAACCAAGAGGTCCTTGTCCATAACCCCTACCCAGTATATGCCTTTTTTTACCTCAAATGCCCTCATAAAGACGCCTCCTTTGTTTAACGGAAAATAATTATTTTCTAATAATATTATACTACTTTTCTCGAATTTGTTAAAGGACTAAATAGCTGACCTTTGATAATAATTATACCATATTATGGCTTTAAAAAATAGACTGTATTAAAAGCGGTAAGTATAGTAATATAATATATAACACGTTGTAAAGGAGGCCTCGTTATGGACGAAGAGCTCAGATTAAAAACAGTGATCCAGCTAATTCAACAAGAAATTGAAAGACTTAAAAACAAGCGCATCAACGTGTCAAAGAGGCTGAGAGAGCTTACCAGTAATGAAATGGAAGAATTTCGGGTCAACCCTGAAGATCCATTGAATATAAATCCCTTTAATCATGAATACCTGTTGAACCAAGACCTATATGCCATTATTACAAAAAAACTGAAAGAACTCAACATACTAAAGGACTCGCCTTATTTTGGTAGGGTCGATTATAAAGACCTGCTTTTTAACTCCGCGGAGTCCATATATATAGGTAAGTTTAGCTTTTTCAGGGAGCAAGATCAAGAACCTTTAATCGTCGACTGGCGTTCTCCTGTAGCTTCACTGTTTTACGAGGACAAGATAGGAAGGATTTCTTATAAAGCGCCGGGCGGGCGGATACCTGTAGATGTCACCTTGAAAAGACAATACCTCATAAAAAATGGAACCCTTATAAACATGTTTGACACAGAGCTCAACGTAGAAGACGAGATGCTGCAACTGGTGCTGGGTAAAAACGCCGACGCTCGGTTAAAAGACATAGTTATGACTATACAGAAGGAGCAAAACACAGTTATACGCCGGCAGCTAGAAAAAAATTTAATCATCCAGGGCGTCGCAGGTAGCGGAAAAACCAGCATAGCCCTTCATAGGGTCGCTTACCTGGTCTACACTTATAGGGACAAACTACGGGGCGACGACATCCTGGTCTTGGGGCCTAACGAAATTTTTCTGGAATACATCTCAGACGTACTGCCTTCGTTGGGCGAAGAAAACATAAAGCAAATGACTTTCGTGCGCTTTTGCCGGTGGTTTTTAAACGCTAATATAACCGTTATAGGGTTAAAAAATCAGTTTGAAAAAATCGTCGCTGACAACTCTAAAGATAAAGGCAATGAAATCAAGCAAGCTTCCCGAATAAAAGGCTCGCTTAAGTTTAAAGACATGGTTGATAAGTACATCGATTACCTCAGGGATTATATCTTTGAATTTCAAGACATCAAATTCTACACAGCCACAGTAATAGACAAAAGCGAATTATATCAAATGTTTCAAAGTACTTTTAAGCACATGCCTATAGGAAAGCGAATAGAGAGAATGAGGATAGTAGCCATAGAACGCCTTAAAACCAGTGCCGCGTTCATTATAGACAGCTTAAAAGCTGAATACCGAAGAAAACTTCTCTCGCTGGACAAAGACGACGTCTACTACGAGTACAACAAGATAGAGTTAAAGGACAGGTACACAGAAATCATAAAGGAAATTAAAAGGCAGCTGCTGAAATACATTGAAGAAATAACTCGATGGTGGCGTCACGATATATTATCAATTTACCGCCGAATGTTTCGCAAAGACATACTGTTAAAGCTCTGTGGCGATGAAGCAACCGCAGATCTGCTAATAAACAACTCCAGGGATTTAATAGAAAACGGCGTGCTGGATTACGATGATTTAGCGCCATTGCTCCACATCGCCTTCAAAATAGAACAGGTAAAACTAGGCGATGAAATAAAGCACGTGGTAATCGATGAAGCCCAGGATTTTACTCCTTTCCAGTTTTACGTCATAAAAGAACTTATAGGAGACAGAACGTTGACGGTGTTGGGAGATCTCTCCCAAGCCATATACTCGTACAGGAGCATCCAGAACTGGAATGAGGTAAAAGAGATTTTAGGGCCTGATACAACCGAATTTTACGCCCTCAACAGGAGCTACAGATCCACCATAGAGATCATGGAATTTGCAAAGCGCATATTGCCCAACGACCTGGCTCCTATGGTGCGATCAGGGGACAAACCCACACTGATCAAATCCCCTAGCATCGAGGGAATAACATCGTCTATCTGCCAGATTATCAAAGACTCGACAGACAAAGGATATAAAAACATAGCTATTATATGCAAGACCTCAGGAGAATGCAGAGAGCTTTACGAGTTGCTGAAAGAAAAAATCACCTTAACGCTTATCGGCGACGAAAAAGACGATTACACAGGTCAAACCGCGATAATGCCTTCATACCTCTCCAAAGGCCTGGAATTTGACGTGGTAATCGTGCCTGACGTAAGCGAACGCAAATACAAAGACAGTCCCTTAGATCGAAAACTTTTATACACCATAGCCACCCGCACTTTACACCGCCTGTACATGTGTTGCGTCGGCGAAGAAAGTCCTATAATAAAAAGCGTGCACAGCGATTTATACAATTGCATTAACGTATAATTTCTGTTACAATATAATCAGTATTAAGAGAAAAGGAGTGTTGACAATGAAAAAATGGCAATGCATAGTGTGCGGCTACATATACGACCCGGCAGTGGGTGATCCCGACAACGGTATCGCTCCCGGAACAGCTTTTGAGGACCTGCCTGAAGATTGGGTATGCCCTGAGTGCGGCGTAGGCAAGGATCAATTTGAGGAAATAGACGAATAAAAATAAAAGCGATAGAAAGGCACATGCCTTCTATCGCTTTTAACATGACTTTAACATTACGCCTTTTTATCAAACTGAGATTTATACATGAGAACTTTATTTATATAGTCTTTTGTTTCGGAAGGATAATTCTCCACCCCGTTTCTCTCAACAAAACTCGGCCCTGCATTATATGCCGCCAGCGCTTTTTTTACATCCTTAAAGCGATCTAAAAGCATCTTCAAGTACTTTACGCCGCCTTCTATGTTCTCAACAGGATTCATAGGATCTTTCACGCCCAACTCTCTAGCAGTAGCAGGCATAAGCTGCATTAGACCTAAAGCTCCAGCGTTAGAAACAGCCCTGGGATTAAAACCTGACTCCTGCTTTATAACGGCTTTTACCAGACTGGAATCTATACCATATCTACTCGATATTTGCTGGATAGCGCTCCACAGGCTTTGATCTGTATTTAACTCAGCTTTTAATTCCGGCGTATCCGTTATAGCGCTTAAATCGCTTAAAAACTTCTGAATTAAAAAACTAAAGTCTATGACTGTATTGTTTTCAATTATCGGGGTACTTGCAATGCTCTGCCTGTTGATCAGACTATCTAAATACCTGACTCCATTTATTGACTCAATGTCCATGACCAATCACCTGTTTTTAAAAACTATTATTATTGTAGGTATGAGATTTTGTATATACTTTTTCCATTTGCTCCACGGCCTCAATTTTGCCTGTCAGCTTTCCGAGAGCATATGCCTCCATAGGCGTAATAAAACCTACAAAAATCTGGCTAAACGTCTGTATGTCACAGAATAACTGTGGATCGCTGCACTCTCCTACTTCAACAGATCCATTTTCCAAACATATGTCCAAAGGCTTCTGATTCCAGGGTGCATTTTTGTCTTCGATTTCTATTTTAAACCTCCCTGACGCATTTTTTGCATATCCCCTTTTCTTTACAGCTTCCTTAACGTCCACCACCCTGAACATCATTCCTGCCTGGATCTCTCTCTTTACTCTGGGATTAGGAAGCAATACGTGCAGTTTTTCATCAGTTGCAGTAGACCATGAAAATTCACCTATCTGTGACTGATGCGCGTATATAAACGCCAAAAGTCCTTTTAACGCCTCGATGTCCTCATAAATCATCTCATATATATCCATTCGCCCATTTTTTACAGTAAATATGATGTAGCCTTTTCCATCCCCTTTTTCATCCAGATATATATATGCGTACCTTCCATAATTATCGCTCCATGGATGGCTAAGAGTGAACTCATTCCAAAGCATCTCATCCCTTTTGGCACAGCCATTATGATTTAAAGCATATTTTGTATATATTCTATCCAATATGCCTATATCACCTGGGGTAACAGCTCTGACTCTTCCCATTTTCTTAAAACCCTTTATATGCTCTATAGGGACGGTATAAACTACCCGTTCAAAGCCCAATTCCCAACCATACTTTCTATAAAATTCAAAAGAAAAAGGACCTAGCATAGAAACATACTGACCTCTATCCCTCATCACTTTTAGCCACTCCGTCAGCAGCTGTCCCACCCGTCCCCCGTGCCTGCCTTCAGGCATGGAGGAAACCAACGCTACGCCCCCCATTTTCAAAGGTTTTCCCCCGATATAGATCTCAAAAGGGAAAACAACGACCTGAGCCATTAAAGTACCGCTCTCATCATAATATCCTAATATGTATTCAGACTTTACATACTGCTGTAAATAATTCTTTATTTTATCTTTTGCATCATGCATCCACGGAAAGCAATACGTCGCAATAGCATGTACCCTATCAAACTCTTCTAAAGGTACAAATTTAATCGCCACAATATTCCCTCCATTTGTTCACTTTATGCATTTAATTATATCATTTACTAGCGCATAATAGCAAGTTAAAAGAAAAAGCTCGGATAACCAAAAAAGATAAGCTGGCCTGTGATGAGGCCAGCTTATCTTTTTTTACGGGATGTTTATTTTACCAGTGAGAGGATTGTACTCATAGCTTACCGTTTGACCTTCGTTAGATGTGATATCAATTATGAGTTTATCTCCATTCCAGAACACAGCGGCGATGTTACTAATTTCTACCCCTTTAAACATTGAAGATATCTGGGTCTTTTTACCTGTAGATAGGTCGTATAAATATACTCCGTTTTTTTTCGTTCGCTCGTCAAAAAAGTTCGCCGCTAAATATTTACCTCTTTCGTCAACTTTAAGTTCATAAAAGAATCCATTATCCACGCTGTCGATCATTTTAAATTCTTTATCATTTAAATTATAAGCTAGGAGCTTTACTTCCGGTTTATTCACTCCCTGCATTGTAAAAATCAGTACACCTGTTCTGCTAAATGCTATAGGCCCAAATCTGTAATTGCCGTTGGGAATATATTCTTTTGGCACGCTATTTTTATCAAATAGCTTTATATCCTTTTTATCCTCTATTTTGTACATGACGCCGTCTTTGCCTACATACTCTACTGTACTTAAACTTTTTGCACTATTTATTATATAGCCGTTGTTAGCAGGTTCCAAATAATATCTAGATTTCTGTACGGAGTAGTAGCTATCCATTGTATAAGCATAACTGAGTTCTGCATCCACATACATTTTTTCGCCTTCGCTACCTGACTTTAAAATTGCGTACGCCACCGGATGAGGATTTGAAATCGTAAGCATTGAGGGGGGATTTTTCATAAGTATTTTTGCAAAATCATCATCCCTTACTATCAACGCTTGTAAATATCTTCTCACCACATCTTCAGCACGGAGTTTTTCTTTACTTAAATCTATTTTCATAAGCTGCATTATATTACCCTTAAAATCCGCATTTGTGTTTTTTAATACAAATATACTATTAGAACTGCTGCTCCATACGGGGTCATAATAAGAATATAACGCTTCAATAGCAATAGATTGCACCTTTTTATCTTTTACCATATTCTCTTTATTGATATACTTGTTTTCCACATTCATAGTAACCTGCTTTTTAGTCGCAAAACTCTCTACATCTGTCACCCAAATGTTGCTTACATCTTCCACTACTTTTACCCCATCTATTTCTTCCGCATTTGACTGTGTTTTCTCATAGGCTATATAATAGCCGTCGGGGGACACAGCGGGAAATCTTCCACTATCCACAACCTTTTCTTTGTTTTCCTTTAAATCTTTGTATATTATTTTGTTGTCCTTTTCAAATACGATAGCATCTCTCCCCTTTATAAAGGAACCATAAGAGCCATCGGCATATTTAACGGCTTTTAGTGTTTTTAAGTCCACTGCATATATTGAAGACTCTTTTACCTCAAAGCCATGGGTTTTTCTTGGCGCATAAACTTTTTTCGTATAAATTATTTTGTTTCCGTCGGGAGACAAGGAAGGATTTTCATAAAAGGTAAACGTCCCATCCCCTTTTAACACCTGGCTTTCCTTGCCCATTTTTAAATCTCTAAGATAAATACTGCCGTTTGACGAAAAAACCAGCTTTGTGCCATCGGCGGAAATACTAACATAATCCGCAGGTCTATCAGATATTTTTTTAAAGCCTTTACTGTTGTACTCAAAAATTCCTTTATCATATAAAGGAATATATATTGTGCCATTGTACTCAGCGATTTTGCCGGCGTTTATCTTGCCCATGTTTATAAACGACATCTGGTTCAAAATTTTCAAATCAGCCGCATTGACTTTTTGTATAAAATTATCAGTAAAATTTTTATTGCCAAAAGAATACAATATCATCAATAACAAAGCAGCCGCTGCAACCATAGCCAATAACTTATTTCTCCAGCCATTCTTTTTGAAACTTTTGCGAAGCCTCTTCTTTAACTCATAGTTTACAGGTATTTGCTCTTTTATTTTATTAAGCCCATCTTCTATTCTCTTCTCGTCCACTTTCATCCCTCCAAACAGTTAATAACAAAATTCTTTAATTTTTGAATAATTCTGCTAGATTTCATTTTGACAGCATCTTCAGTTTTATTCAATACCTGTGATATTTCTTTGTGCGTCATACCCGAAAAGTATTTGAGATTTATAATCTCAATCTCTTCTTTAGACAGCCTATAAATTGATTTCTTCAGGCAATTGAGCTCTATCTCTCTAAAGAGCTTACTTTCAAAAATATCAGGGTAAGAGTACTGGGAAATATCATCACCTACCAATAAATCTTTCTTTTTTCTATAAAAGTCCGTAACTGCATTGCGAGCAATTGTAAAAAGCCATGATTTAGAGTTCACTTTTACAGTTTTGTATTTTTCATAAGCCCTTTTAAAAGTGTCACTGACGATGTCATCAGCATCCCACCTATTGCCGACTTTAAAATATATATACCTGTATACATCGTCAAAACAACTTTCATACAAATCTAAGAAATCATCTTTCACTCTTTAACCTCCTTCCACATATATAGACGTATTAAAGAAAAAAGGGTAACATTGACTTTTACTAAAAAAAAAGCATCTCCTGATTTTAAGGAGATGCTTTTTAATACTACCAAATATTTAGCTCCTCAGGTAGGGCTCGAACCTACAACCTACCGGTTAACAGCCGGTTGCTCCACCATTGAGCTACTGAGGAATATTAACTTTTATTTTCAAGACCTTGCCAGGATAAAGGGGGGTGGGTATAAGGTCAAGGCCTCGACCTATTAGTACTTACCAGCTTAAAGCATTTCTGCTCTTACACCTTAAGCCTATCTACCTCGTCTTCTTCGAGGGGTCTTACTACCTTTCCGGTATGGGAAATCTTATCTTGAGGCGTGCTTCACGCTTAGATGCTTTCAGCGTTTATCACTCCCGGACTTGGCTTCCCAGCTGTGCGGTTGGCACCGCAACTGGTGCACCATCGGTCCGTCCTTTCCGGTCCTCTCGTACTAGGAAAGGCTCCTCTCAAATTTCCTACGCCCGCGACGGATAGGGACCGAACTGTCTCACGACGTTCTGAACCCAGCTCGCGTACCGCTTTAATGGGCGAACAGCCCAACCCTTGGAACCTACTTCAGCCCCAGGATGCGATGAGCCGACATCGAGGTGCCAAACCTCCCCGTCGATGTGGACTCTCGGGGGAGATCAGCCTGTTATCCCCGGGGTAGCTTTTATCCGTTGCGCGATGGCTATCCCACTCTACACCACCGGATCACTAAGCCCTACTTTCGTACCTGCTCGTCTTGTCTGACTCGCAGTTAAGCTACCTTATGCCTTTGCACTCCACGCGCGATTCCTATCCGCGCTGAGGTAACCTTTGGACGCCTCCGTTACCTTTTAGGAGGCGACCGCCCCAGTCAAACTGCCCAACTGTCAGTGTCCCTTAACCGGCTCTACGGCTTAAGGTTAGAACCTCAATATATACAGAGTGGTATCCCACCGCCGACTCCAGTAATGCTGGCGCACTACTCTCTCCGTCTCCCACCTATCCTGTACAGTATATATCGAAGTCCAGTGACAGCCTGCAGTAAAGCTCCACGGGGTCTTTCTGTCCTGTCGCGGGTAATGAGCATCTTCACTCATACTACAATTTCACCGGGCCCCTTGTTGAGACAGCTCCCAAGTCGTTACGCCTTTCGTGCAGGTCGGAACTTACCCGACAAGGAATTTCGCTACCTTAGGACCGTTATAGTTACGGCCGCCGTTTACTGGGGCTTAAGTTCGGGGCTCTCACCCCTCCCCTTAACCTTCCAGCACCGGGCAGGCGTCAGCACCTATACTTCGTCTTCCGACTTCGCAGATACCTGTGTTTTTGGTAAACAGTCGCTTGGGACTCTTCTCTGCGGCCTTTCGGCACTCCTTCTCCCTAAGTTACGGAGTCTTTTTGCCGAGTTCCTTAACAAGGGTTCTCCCGCTCGTCTGTGGATTCTCTCCTCGCCTACCTGTGTCGGTTTCCGGTACGGGCACCTCGTCCTATTTAGCGGCTTTTCTCGGCGGCTCCTTCCTCTGCTTCGCCTTGCGGCTCCCCTTCGCTTCAGCGCTTCGCTCAGGGGTACTTCACTCCCTTCGCTACGCCTCCACTTGGACGCGCTCTACCAACCGCGCGCTCAGATTCCGTCGCCGCGTCCCCGCTTCATTCCCAGACTCGGTGGTATCGGACTCTTCACCGATTGCCCATCGCCTACGCTTTCGCCTCGGCTTAGGTCCCGACTTCCCCTGGGCGGTTTAGCCTTCCCCAGGATACCTTAGGCTTCCGACGGTAAGGTTTCTCTCCTTACTCTCGCTACTCATACCGGCATTCTCTCTACTTAACAGTCCACCTCGCCTTTCAGCTCGGCTTCTACCCGTTAAGTACGCTCCCCTACCAAGTCCTCCTTCCACAGCTTCGGTGGATAGCTTTAGCCCCGGTTCATTTTCGGCGCAGTGTCACTCGACCAGTGAGCTATTACGCACTCTTTAAATGTATGGCTGCTTCTAAGCCAACATCCTGGTTGTCTTCGTAACACTACCTCCTTTTACACTTAGCTATCTCTTCGGGACCTTAGCTGGTGGTCTGGGCTCTTTCCCTCTCGACCACGGATCTTAGCACCCGTAGTCTCACTCCCAACCTTACCGTTATGGCATTCGCAGTTTGATAGGGTTCGGTAGCTTTTACGCCCCTAGCCCATTCAGTGCTCTACCTCCATAACTTACCGGTTGAGGCTAGCCCTAAAGCTATTTCGGGGAGAACCAGCTATCTCCGTGCTCGCTTGGAATTTCTCCCCTACCCACAGCTCATCCCATGCCTTTTCATTGGCAACGTGGTTCGGGCCTCCACGGGGTCTTACTCCCGCTTCACCCTGGCCATGGGTAGCTCGCACGGTTTCGGGTCTACGCATTGTTACTTCCGCCCTCTTAAGACTCGGTTTCCCTTCGGCTCCGGAGCTTCACTCCTTAACCTCGCAACAATGCGTCTCTCGCCGGTCCGTTCTACAAAAAGTACGCAGTCACTATCCGGGTCCCCAACGCGAGATACTCGCGTTGGGTGGTTTAGCTCCTGCTGCTTGTAAGCATGCGGTTTCAGGTTCTCTTTCACTCCCCTCCCGGGGTTCTTTTCACCTTTCCCTCACGGTACTCTGCTCTATCAGTCACCAGGGAGTATTTAGCCTTGGGAGGTGGTCCTCCCTGCTTCCCACCGGCCTCTCTTGCCCTGTGGTACTCTGGATCCCGACTCGCCAGGCCTCATTGCGCCTACGAGACTCTCACTCTCTTCGGTCGGCCTTTCCATGCCCGTTCGGCTTCTTACTACCTGACCTTTACGTCGGTCCTCAACCCCAGACCTTTCGGCCTGGTTTGGGCTCTTCCCCTTTCGCTCGCCGCTACTCAGAGAATCGATATGACACCCCAGCGAAGTCTCCTTCGCTGGGGGCCCCTTTTTCTTTCTTCTCCTCGGGGTACTTAGATGTTTCAGTTCCCCCGGTTCCCCTCATATGCCTATGTGTTCAGCATATGATGCTGAGGTATTGCCTCAGCGGGTTCCCCCATTCGGATACCTCCGGATCAATGCCTGCTTGCGGCTCCCCGGAGCGTTTCGCCGCTTGCCGCGTCCTTCTTCGGCCCCTGGTGCTTAGGCATCCCCCGCATGCCCTTATTACCTTGACCTCATTACCTTCTCCCTTTATCCTATTTTCAAGGTCCTAGTTATGGCAGCGTCCTACTCTCCCGGTCTCCCAGTACCATCGGCGCTGAAGGGCTTAACTAGTACCCCAAAAAGCTTTCGCTTTTCGGGGACCCCTTTCGGGCTGTGTTCGGTATGGTTACAGGTGTTTCCCCTTCGCTATCGCCACCATATATTTAATTAAACCAGTGAGCGGGTATTTCTCCTTAGAAAGGAGGTGATCCAGCCGCACCTTCCGATACGGCTACCTTGTTACGACTTCACCCCAATCATCTACCCTACCTTCAACAGGTCTTCCCTGTCTTCGGGTATTGTAGACTCTCGTGGTGTGACGGGCGGTGTGTACAAGGCCCGGGAACGCATTCACCGCGGCATGCTGATCCGCGATTACTAGCAACTCCGACTTCATGCAGGCGAGTTGCAGCCTGCAATCCGAACTGTGACGAGCTTTATCGGATTCGCTCAGGATCGCTCCCTCGCTTCCCTCTGTACTCGCCATTGTAGCACGTTTGTAGCCCAGGGCATAAGGGGCATGATGATTTGACGTCATCCCCACCTTCCTCCGTGTCATCCACGGCAGTCCAGCTAGATCTCTAACTAGCTGCAGGGGTTGCGCTCGTTGCGGGACTTAACCCAACATCTCACGACACGAGCTGACGACAACCATGCACCACCTGTCTCACAGCTCCCCCATAAGGGGCACTCCAGTGTTTCCACCGGATTCTGTGGATGTCAAGCCCTGGTAAGGTTCTTCGCGTTGCTTCGAATTAAACAACATGCTCCGCTGCTTGTGCGGGCCCCCGTCAATTCCTTTGAGTTTCAACCTTGCGGCCGTACTCCCCAGGCGGGATACTTATTGCGTTTGCTCCGGCACGGATGATTTTACTCACCCACACCTAGTATCCATCGTTTACAGCGTGGACTACCAGGGTATCTAATCCTGTTCGCTCCCCACGCTTTCGCGCCTCAGCGTCAGTCCCAGGCCAGAGAGCCGCCTTCGCCACCGGTGTTCTTCCTGATCTCTACGCATTTCACCGCTACACCAGGAATTCCGCTCCCCTCTCCTGTACTCTAGTTATACAGTATCAGATGCTACCTACCGGTTGAGCCGGTATCTTTTACACCTGACTTGTATAACCGCCTACGCGCCCTTTACGCCCAGTCACTCCGGACAACGCTTGCCCCCTACGTATTACCGCGGCTGCTGGCACGTAGTTGGCCGGGGCTTCCTCATGTGGTACCGTCTCCTTCCCACATAACAGAGCTTTACAACCCGAAGGCCTTCTTCGCTCACGCGGCGTCGCTGCGTCAGGGTTCCCCCCATTGCGCAAGATTCCCCACTGCTGCCTCCCGTAGGAGTCTGGGCCGTGTCTCAGTCCCAGTGTGGCCGTACACCCTCTCAGGCCGGCTACCCGTCGTCGCCTTGGTGAGCCGTTACCTCACCAACTAGCTGATGGGCCGCGAGCCCCTCTTTAAGCGGGTTACCCCCTTTCTTTACCCACCATGCGATGGGTAAATGTTATCCGGTATTAGCACCCCTTTCGAGGTGTTATCCCGGTCTTAAAGGCAGGTTGCTCACGTGTTACTCACCCGTCCGCCGCTAAGGTAGCAGAGCAAGCTCCACTACCTCCGCTCGACTTGCATGTGTTAGGCACGCCGCCAGCGTTCGTCCTGAGCCAGGATCAAACTCTCTTGTAAACTCTTTTCTATCACTTAACACATTTGTATCCCGCTCACTGTTTAATTGGCAAGGTCCGTTAGCCTCTCGGCTGACAGCTTCTTATTCTATCACTTTTCTCCTTACCTGTCAAGGGCTTTTTCTCTCCCCTGACGGCTTTTTTAATATACCACAATTTTTCCCCTCTTGTCAAGGGATTTATCCATTTATCGTTGCTTTTATAATATATCACGGCTTAGGTTTTGTGTCAAGGGTTAGCTTTCTTCCTCATTTTCTCGAAAGTCAACTACACTTTCCCTTCCTTCATTGGTCTGAGCAGCATTTCTTGGCTTCATGGTGGGAAATAGTATCACATCTCTTATGGAATACGAACCAGAGAACACCATTGCCAGCCTGTCAATACCAATGCCTAATCCACCTGTAGGAGGCATCCCATACTCCATAGCCGTCAGAAAATCCTCATCCATGCGGTGTGCTTCTTCGTCTCCGGCTTCCCTAGCCTTGACCTGTTTTTCAAACCTTTCCCTTTGATCAAAGGGGTCGTTTAATTCAGAAAAAGCATTAGCTATTTCCATCTTGTATATAAAAAGCTCGAATCTGTCTGTAAACTCAGGATTGCCAGGTATCTTCTTAGCCAAAGGCGATACTTCAATGGGGTATTCAGTTATAAACGTGGGCTGAATCAAATTTTCCTCTGCAAACTCCTCAAACAGCAAGTTCAATATCTGGCCCTTGGTCGCATTGTCATCAAATTCAAGGCCTTTTTGCGCAGCAATTTTTCTGGCTTCTTCATCTGTTTTTACCTGATCAAAATCCACGCCTGCATACTTAAAGACAGCTTCCTTCATTGTCATCCTTGTCCACGGCTTACTTAGATCTATTTCCACGCCCTGGTACAAAAGCAGTTCCGTCCCCAATACCTCCTTGGCAAGGTATTTGATCATGTCTTCCGTCAATTCCATCATACCTCTGAGGTCGGTGTAGGCCTGGTAAAGCTCAATGGTGGTAAATTCAGGATTATGCTTTATATCGATGCCTTCATTCCTGAACTGCTTGCCTATCTCGTACACCCTGTCAAATCCACCTATAATAAGCCTCTTTAAATAAAGCTCAGTAGCAATTCTCAGGTACATATCAATATCCAGCGCATTGTGATGGGTTATAAAAGGCCTCGCTGCAGCACCCCCGGGTATCGTCTGCAATATGGGGGTTTCCACTTCCATAAAACCTCTTGAGTCCAGATATTGCCTCATCTTGCTGATAAGCTTGCTCCTTATGATAAAGTTCTTTCTGGAGTCATCGTTTACTATCAAATCCACATATCGCTGCCTGTACCTGAGCTCTACGTCTTTAAGCCCATGCCATTTTTCCGGTAAAACCTGTAAAGACTTAGCCATTACTACCAGGTCGTGGGCTTTCACTGAGATTTCTCCTTTGTGGGTCTTGAAAACTTCGCCCTTTACGCCTATTATATCGCCTATATCTACCAGTTTAAATATAGCGTACTTCTCTTCTCCTACATCATTTAACCTAAAATAGATCTGTATTTTACCCTCCTGGTCTTTTAAATCTGCAAAACTGGCTTTACCGTGTCCTCTGATAGACATAACTCTACCCGCTACGGCTACTTCTTTGCCTTCCATAGCTTCGAAGTTTTTTATAATTTCTGTTGAGTAATGGGTCCTCTCGAAGCGCAACACCTCATAAGGGTTATAAGCAGTTTCACACAACTGCTGTAATTTTTGCCTTCTTACCTGCTGCAATTCATTTAAGTTCATATCCTGCTCCATCAACGTTTTCCCTCCAACCTCTTGTGCGCGAAGTTATCTTCTGATCTCCAAAATCTTCATTTTGATTATTCCATCGGGCACTTCTACATTTACCACTTCACCCACGCTATGCCCTAATAGCGCTTTGCCCACTGGTGACTCATCGGAAATCTTCATCTGAGAAGGATCAGCCTCTGCTGAACCCACAATGGTGTACTCCACCTCTTCACCTAGGTCTTCATCGTAAACCTTCACCGTAGATCCGATGCTCACTTTGTCCAATGTTATGTCGTCTTCATCAATCACTTTGGCATTTCTCAACATGGCTTCCAAGGTAGCGATCCTGCCCTCCACAAAGGCTTGTTCATTTTTTGCCTCGTCGTATTCTGAGTTCTCGCTGAGATCTCCAAAAGCCCTCGCCTGTTTTATCCTCTCAGCAACTTCCTGTCTTTTTACTGTTTTAAGGTATTCTAACTCCTCCTCTAACTTTTTTAAGCCTTCATATGTCAAAATAGTCTGCTTTGCCATACATTTCCCCTCTTCATAAAATACTTTTTTATTCTCTATGCGACAGTTACAAAATTTATGTCTTTATACAAATAAGCACCGCTTTATGCAGTGCTTATTATATTTTTATTTATAATGCAAATTATACTGCACCTGATATTAAAAGTCAAGATGATTTGTAATCCCAACTTATAAAAGCTTTAAACTTATATCCAGGGCATTTACGGAATGGGTCAAGCTGCCTATAGATATTATATCGACGCCTGTGGATGCTACTTCTCTTACATTGTCCTCAGATACGTTGCCCGAAGCTTCCAACAATACCCTTTTATCCGCAATTACAACGGCCTTTCTCATAGTCTCTACATCCATGTTGTCCAGCATGACGATATCAGCTCCAGCCTCAATGGCCTCTTCAAGCTGTTCCAGCGTCTCAACCTCCACCTCTATTTTAACAGTAAAAGGCGCCTTCTCTTTGGCCAGCATAACAGCTTTCTTTATACCACCTACCGCTTTTATATGGTTATCCTTTATAAGCACCAGATCCGAGAGGTTTATCCTGTGGTTGTGTCCGCCGCCTACCATCACAGCGTATTTATCCAGCATCCTGAAACCAGGCAGGGTCTTTCTGGTATCCACAATCTTCACATCGTAATCCCTCACCAAGCGGCATATCCTGTAAGTCTTCGTGGCAATCCCGCTCATCCTCTGGAGGATATTAAGGGCTACCCTTTCCCCTTTTAAGATTGCCGCAGTATGCCCTTGAACCTCAGCTATTACGTCTCCCTTATCCAGAAGATCGCCGTCATAATGGCTTTTGCTAAAATGAATATCCTGATCCAGAATCTCAAAAACCCTCTTGGCCACGTCGATACCTGCCAAAACTCCTCCTTCTTTGGCTATAAACCTGCCTTTAGAGATTTGGTCTTTGGGTATAAGGCAATCTGTAGTCACATCGCCAAAACCTATGTCCTCGATGAGGGCATTTTGTATCAAATCGTCAATAACCAGCCAATTGAGCATAAAATCACCTCGCCTTTTTTTATACTTTCATACTCTATCGCTGTACATAATGGCTGCCAACACTCCGCTTATTTTTAAGAGCCCCTTCAATTATAAACCTGGCTACCAGGTACATATTGGCCACCTCCATTTTGTCCACCGTGTCTAAAGCAGCCCTGTCCAGAAATTCCAGACGTTCATTTACGCAATCCAGCGCCTCTTTAAGGTCCTTCTCGTTTCGCACTATACCAACTTTTGACAGCATAAGCTCTCTAAGATCGCCCTTCATAGCAGAGGGATCAAAAGGCCTGTACTCCTTATAGCTTTTAAATTCCACATCTGCCACATTTTCGCCTGCACAGGCATCGCTGCGGTTTTTTATGTCTTGTGCAACTCTTCTGCCAAACACCACCCCTTCCAGAAGGGAGTTGCTGGCAAGCCTGTTGGCTCCGTGTACCCCTGTGCACGCACATTCTCCTACCGCATAAAGCCTTTTTATTCCGGTCCTTCCCCACATATCCGTTTCAATTCCACCCATAAAATAATGGGCTACAGGGGTTATAGGAATGTAGTCCTTCGCCATATCTATACCCATGCTCTTACACGTGTTGTAGATCAAGGGAAAACGCCTTTTTAAAAAGTCTTCGCCGAGATGAGTCACATCCAGGTACACAAAATCGCTCCCCGTCCTTTTCATCTGGTCAAATATAGCCCTGGACACTATATCCCTCGGAGCCAGCTCCATTCTCTCATCGTACTTTTCCATAAACCTCTCCCCGTGGATATTCCTAAGTATACCACCTTCGCCTCTAACCGCCTCGGATATTAAAAAAAGCTTTTCGCCGTATTCCCCGGAATAAAACGCCGTAGGGTGAAACTGGATATACTCCATGTCCCTGGTTTTCGCACCCGCTCTTATAGCCATGGCTATGCCGTCCCCTGTAAGGACCTTACAATTAGTGGTTTTAGCGTACAGCTGACCTATCCCACCTGTAGCCATGACCACATTCTGCGCCCACAGGACATTTACACCCTTACTATCCACCGCTATAACGCCCCGGCATATGCCCTCATGGGTTATGATGTCCACCACAAAGGCGTTCTCAATAACGCGTATATTGGCGCGAACGCGCACCTGCCCTATGAGAGCGTCCATTATACCTTTACCCGTAGCATCTCCGTTCACGTGCAAAACCCTGGGCACCGAGTGCCCTCCCTCCAGCGACCTATACAAATTGCCCTGCTGATCCCTATCAAACATGACACCCAGGCGCATCAGGCTCTCAATAGCGCCTTCCGATTCCTCCACAAGACTCCTTACCACATTTTCGTCATTGGCAAAAGCCCCTGCTACCATGGTATCCCGCACATGAAGATCTCTATCGTCATCCCCGATGCTGGCAGCAATGCCGCCCTGGGCAAGATACGAATTGCTGTCTGCAATGGAGCCTTTACACATAATCACAATCTTTAAATGCTCAGGGAGACAAAGGGCGGTATAAAGGCCAGCTATTCCGCTGCCGATAATTAAAACATCGCACCTGGCGCCATTGCTTGTACTCGCTTTAAAATCCATAAGGTATCTGCGCATGATTTCACCCCTTTTACCCCACTTCCAGCATCCTTTCCAAGGCCCTTAGGGCTTTTAACCTTATGTCATCAGCTACCGTGACCTCGTATTTCATATCCTTTAGCGAATTCAGCACATCCTCAAGCCTGGTCTTTTTCATATTGGGGCAAACCAACCCCTTTGAGAGGAGGTAAAAGGTCTTGTCCGGGTTATCTTTTTTCAATTTGTGCAAAACTCCCATCTCCGTCCCTATGATAAATTTCCTGCTGTCAGATCTTTTAGCGTAATCGATTATTTGAGCTGTACTGCCTATGAAATCGGCGTATCGCCATATTTCAGGAGATACTTCAGGGTGCACCAGTATCTCTGCGTCGGGGTGTGCCTTTTTGACTTCCACCACGTCGTCAACGGCAATCCTGTGATGGGTCACACAATAGCCATCCCATAGGATGATCTTCTTATCTTTAACCTTGTCAGCCACATAAGTTCCTAAATTCCGGTCGGGCACAAAAATCACTTCATCGCAATCCAATGACTCTACTACTTTTACCGCGTTAGACGAGGTGCAACATATATCGCTCATCGCTTTAACCGACGCCGGTGAGTTGATATAGCAAACCACCGCGGCATCTGGATGTTCTTTTTTCTTTTCTTCCAGGGCTTCTGGCCATACGAAGTCAGCTAGGGGACATCCAGCGTCCCTCGCCGGCAACAATACGGTTTTATCCGGTGACAATATTTTTGCGCTTTCGGCCATAAAGTGGACACCACAAAATACGATTACATCACAATCGGCTTTGGCGGCAGCCCGGCTTAACGCAAAAGAGTCTCCTACCAAATCCGCTATGTCCTGGACCTCCGGGATCTGATAATTATGAGCAAGGATGACAGCATTTCTCTCTCTTTTAAGCCTCTTTATTTCCTCCACAATGGGCGCATAATCAGTCTCAATATTCATATACACACCTCGCGAAAAAATCCTATGTAAATAATTAATAATATAATAGCACTATCCCCTGTGATATACAACTATATTATTAAAAGGGTAACGTGACGTTACCCTTTTAAAAACCAAATCTCTTTTTAAGCGCTTCTTTTTGTTCGATTATCTCCTGAGGAAGCCTATCAAACTTCTTCAAAAATTCCTCCTGGTCTTTGATTTCCTCTGCCCAAGCCTCTTTATCGATGCTCAAAAGGGCGTCCATGACTTCCTGAGAAATATCCAGTTCCGTAGTGTCTATAGCTCCCTTTGAAGGCACATATCCAATAGGCGTCTCTACCGCTTCGCCATTGCCGTTGCACCTATCAACTATCCATTTCAGAACCCTCATGTTTTCGCCAAAACCTGGCCACAGGAAATTACCGTCGTCATCGGTTCTGAACCAGTTGACATTGAATATCTTGGGCGGATTGGGTACTCTCTTGCCCATTTCCAGCCAGTATGCAAAGTAATCCGCCATGTTGTAGCCACAGAAAGGCAACATCGCCATGGGATCGCGCCTTACCACTCCCACCTTGCCAATAGCAGCCGCTGTGGTCTCAGAAGCCATAGTAGCGCCAATGTACACCCCGTGATTCCAATCGTAAGCCTGGTAGACAAGAGGTGCTACTTTCGCCCTTCTTCCTCCAAAGATAATAGCAGATATAGGCACACCTTTAGGATTTTCCCACTCCGGCGAAATAGAGGGACATTGCCTGGCAGGAGCTGTAAACCTCGCATTGGGATGGGCTCCTTTTTCTCCACTGTCAGGGGTCCAAGGATTGCCTTTCCAGTCTATTCCACTAGCCGGAGGTTCACCCATGCCTTCCCACCAAACCGTGTTGTCGGGGGTCAAAAGCACGTTGGTAAATATGGTGTTGGCCTTAATAGTCTCCATGGCATTGGGATTGGTCTTATAGCTGGTCCCCGGAGCCACGCCAAAAAATCCTGCCTCAGGGTTGACCGCCCACAGCCTTCCGTCTTCTCCGATCCTCAGCCATGCTATATCATCTCCTACCGTCCACACCTTATAGCCCTGTCTTGCGTAATACTCCGGTGGGATGAGCATAGCGAGATTGGTCTTACCGCAGGCGCTGGGGAATGCCGCAGCCACATAGGTCACGTTGCCTTTGGGGTCCTCCACCCCCAGTATGAGCATGTGCTCCGCCATCCACCCCTGTTTTCTGCCCATGTAACTGGCAATCCTTAAAGCAAAGCATTTTTTGCCTAAAAGCACATTTCCACCATATCCTGAGTTTATGCTCCATATGGTATTGTCCTCAGGAAAATGGCATATGTACCTCTCTTCCGGGTCCAACTGCCCTTTTGAATGCAATCCTTTGACGAATTCGGGAGAATCGCCCAGCTGTTCCCACGCCACATCTCCCATCCTCGTCATAATCCCCATGTTCAGGACCACGTATATGCTGTCGGTTAATTCCACACCCACCTTGCTAAAAGGCGATCCTAGCGGTCCCATTACATAAGGGATGACGTACATCGTCCTTCCCCTCATAGACCCGTCAAACAGCTTGCCTAGTTTCGTATAGGCCTCCTGAGGATCCATCCAGTTATTGGTCGGGCCGGCATCGTCCTTGCTTCTGGTGCATATAAACGTCCTGTGCTCCACCCTCGCTACGTCGCTGACGTCGGTGCGGTGCAGATAACATCCAGGCATTTTCTCCTGATTCAGCTCGTGCAACTCGCCTGTCTTCAGAGCCTGCGCTATAAGCCTTTGCCTCTCTTCTTCAGACCCATCTATCCACACCACGTCATCTGGCTTTGTAAGCTTCATCATCTCTTCTACCCACTCTAGCACGTACCTGTTCCTTGTAACCATATCTTTCCCCTTTCCCTTTTATCTACTTTAGCTATATTATATCAAATATCTCCGACAAAAGAAACTTTTCTGAATATGTATACAGTATGTCTTGCAAATTTGCCCTATGCAAATATTAGATACCAGCCATTTAACCGAAAAAAGTACAAGTTAAAGAATGAAAAATGAAATTTTAAATAACCCGTTTTGCAATTACGCATTGCCCATGTTATACGTGGATATATTGAGCTTTTTCCTCCTGGCGTTCATCTTGATCTCCTTTATTTTCTCTACAGGGACTTCCCTCTCAAAGCTCCTGAAGCCTGCTAGCTTAAACCCATGCTTTTTAGCCAAAGCCGCAATCTCTTCCACCTGCTCTACGGTCATATCCCTTCCCAGAGAGAAGTTCTCGATGCGCCCTTCCATGGCCAGTATCATCGTCTCAGCCATACAGGCGTAACTGGTCTTGGGCGGAAAACCAAAATTAAAATGGAAATCCACATCTCCTGGCACCTCTACCACGCCACCCTCTATGACCAGCACGTCATCCCTCTTTTCCACCACTTCCTTAGACACATCCCGCGGCCTAGCCACATCGCAGACCACCGCTCCTGGCTTTAAGTGCTCCGGTTGTATTACCGTGTCCACCGCGCTGGTCACTGTTATGACCACATCGGCATTTCGCAGCGCTTCCCCCACATCTGAGGTTATGGTCGGCGATATGCCTGTTTTGTACATGAGGGTTTCAGCAAAATCCCTGAGCTTTTCTCTGTTTCTGGCCACAAGGGCAAGCTCTTTCACCTGCCTTGCCAGTATCTCCGCGCACACCTTTCCGATGGAACCCGTCGCGCCGATAACCACTGCGTTGCAGTCCTTTATATCCTTTCCCATAATCTCAGCTGCTTTTATAGTCCCCTCAATAGCAGTAGCTACCGTATAGCTGTTACCGGTAGTTACAGCGATATTCAGGTTCTTTGCCACGGTTATCCCCGCATCCCCTACCACAGACGTCATGGCGCCAAGTCCTACGATCTCTGCCCCCAGCTTCTCCGCCAGTTTACCCGCTTTAATTATCTTTTTCATAACCGTATCTTCAGGTAAGCTCAGCATCTGGTCTGATACCAGCGGTACAGCCACAAAATAGCCCTCAGTGCTGCCATAAGGGCTTTTCACCCCCTCTATTTTTGACACCTTCACAGGAGGCAATACTGTCATGAGGCTCTTAACTACTCCCTTAGGCACCTTTTGCAGGAATTTAAGCTTTCTGAAGATATCGTCGTACTCGATAGGGTGTATCAAAAAAGCAAACCTATGCACAACAAACCCCTCCTTTTTTGTTTTTAAATATTTTAAGATCGCCGTTGAAGGTATTCGATTCTAGGCTGGAAGCCTATCTTATCCAACAGATCGTTGTAATCCTCAGGTCTCATATCCTCAGGTCTTTTGCCTGCCAGGCACACCAGTACGGCTTCCATGACGTTGGTGCCAAAGGATCGGCCGTTTAGCTCTGGGGTGGTGGTGACCAAAAGCTCAACACCCCTATTCCTCATCATATCCACGTCCTGTGCTGTCACGGTGTTGGTTATGATGACCTTGCCTTTCATGTCCTCAGGCATAAACCGCTTTATAAATAGATAATCCCCGGCTATTATTTCTGCATCTTTGTAATACCTGCTGTGCTTATTCTTTACTACTTCCTGCTCCTTGCCTACAGGGTACAATATGGAAAAGGGCAACTTTACAACTATAGGAGCTAATACAGCTGCAAGGGCATACAATAACCTCAGGGATTTAAGGGGTATGGGCAAACCCAGCAAAAATATAAAATCGCCTATTGTAAGGTCAGCCCCTTCCTGTTCAAAAGCCTGCGCCATGCCAAAGCGATCCATGGCACAAGTCATGAGAACTTTCTTGCCCTTAAAATCTATTATCCCCTTTTGTGCCAGATACTTTATAACCCTTCGCTCCAGCGTGTTTTTAAGCCCCGATCCGTCCACAATAGGCGTCTTTTGAGCAGCTTTTTTAAAAGGAACAGCGTCTCTTATTATATACCGCCTGTTGCCTCCGTAAACGTAAAGGTCTATCCCCCCCATGCCAAAGGCATCCACCTTACCGTCCAGGTCTTTTATCATCTGAAGGGCCTTTTTAAAATCTCCATCTGTACCTATCCTCTCGATGATAAATCTTTCTCCCAGTATCTCAGCCTCAGCCCTGTGATTTCTCTTTGATGAACCTACGCTTATGCTCACAATCCTCTTCATAACCACAACCTCACTTTATCGAATCTAACAGTTTTTCCACTACCGCTGGATCCACGTAGACATCGTGGGTCAGAGGAGATGGCCCTATGTTTACGGTGATCACGTCGTTATCCAGTATTCCTTCTATTATCTCACTCCTCTTGTCCGAGCCCAAAAATATAACTACATCGTATGACCTTACCTCAGCTATTAAATCCATAACCCTGTTTACCAGCTCAGGACCTGACATACCCAGTGCGAAATCCCATCGTTCTTTTTCAGACAAAAGCAATTTAAAACCCACTCCGTGCTTATCCAGCAGCTCTTCCAGCTCTTGCTTATTGCCTATAGGAAAACCAATAACCGCTATGTTGCCTCCTCGCCTGATCTCGCCTAAACTTTCCAGTCTTGATATAAACGTCCTATCGGTGTTAAACTTTGACGCAATCTCTTGCTGCGAATACCCCCTCGACCTCATTTCAAATATCTGGTCTACTATCCTGTGAACCTTATCTATGTTGATCACTTTGTCGCCGATGTTCGCCAGTTTCATAAGACCACCTCTATGTGCACATTTTGTGCTCATTCATTACTATTATTTTACTACATGATAAAAAAAATGCAAGCACTTTTAAGCGATAAAAAAGCCGGCTTTCAAAGCCGGTCTTTTTACTCTTCAATGGTATCCTCTACCGAGCCACCTGCAGGTATAAACGGCAAGACCTTTTCATCTTTATCTATCATACACTCTATAACCAAAGGTTTATCTTCCGCAAGGGCTTTTTTCATAGCCTCGTCAAACTCCTCCGGAGTAGTGACCCTCAAAGCGTCTACGCCGTAAGCCTGAGACAGTTTCACAAAATCCAGGCTGGGATTTAAATCGGTCTGGGAATACCTCTTTTTGTAAAGTATTGTCTGCCATTGCCTCACCATGCCCAAAACATTGTTGTTCAATATGACGGTTATGACGGGCACGTGGTATAAAGCCGCCGTCTCCAGTGACTTGATATTCATGCGTATGCTGCCGTCGCCTGCGATATTGATGACCTTTTTGTCAGGCCTTCCGATTTTCGCGCCAATAGCCGCTGGCAAGCCAAAGCCCATAGTGCCCAAACCTCCCGAGGTCACAAAGGTGCGGGGCTTTGTGAAATTGTAATACTGGGCGGCCCACATCTGGTTCTGCCCCACCTCTGTGGCTATAATAGCATCACCCCCGGTGAGCTCGCTGATCCTCTCCACGACGTACTGGGGCTTCAGACTGCCGTCTCGCTTATACTTGAATTTATACTTTTCTTTCATGCCCGCCAGCTGTTCATGCCACTCTTTATGGTAAGGGACATTAACCCTGTTGATGAGCTCTTTTAGCACAGCTTTGGCATCGCCGACGATGCCTATATTTGTCTTTATATTTTTTCCGATCTCAGCGGGGTCGATATCTATATGAATTATCCTGGCATCAGGAGCAAATCCGGTGGCCTTCCCCGCGACCCTATCGCTAAACCTGGCACCAATGGCTATCACCAGGTCCGAGCAGTATACCGCCATATTGGCGTATTTACTGCCGTGCATCCCTAAAAAGCCCAGGGAAAGGGGATGGTCTTCCGGAAAGGCCCCAAGGCCCATAAGGGAGGTGGTAACAGGGATATCAGCTTTTTCAGCAAATTCCACAAGCTCAGCGCACGCATCAGAGGATATGACGCCTCCGCCAGCGTATATGACAGGTCTTTCGCTTTTATTTATCAACTGCACAGCCCTATCCACGATAGCATAATCTACGCCTTTTTTTACTTTATGGTCATAATTTATCGCATTTTTATCCACAGGCTCGTACTCTATCATCATGGACTGGACATCCTTTGGTATGTCTATGAGCACAGGTCCAGGCCTACCTGTTGTGGCGATCTCAAAGGCCTCATAGATGATGTACGCCAGCTTTTCCGGGTCTTTTACAATGTAGCTGTGCTTTGTGACAGGCATTGTAATACCGGCTATATCCACTTCCTGAAAGGAGTCCTTGCCTATGAGGTTTCTCCCCACCTGCCCCGTTATGGCTATAATAGGCACAGAGTCCATGTAGGCGTTGGCTATACCTGTCACCAGGTTGGTAGCGCCGGGGCCTGATGTGGCAAAACACACACCGGGTTTCCCCGTCACTCTGGCGTAACCATCAGCCATATGAGCCGCCATCTGCTCATGGGCGACGAGCACGTGCTTTATATCTGAATCATAAAGGGCATCGTATATAGGCAAAATCGCTCCTCCAGGATAGCCGAATATCACGTCAACGCCTAAATCCTTCAGGCATTTTATGACAATCTCTGCCCCTTGCAACTTCATTCACATTCCCCCTTGTCTAAACACAGCTCCTGTACTGGCAGATGTCACCATTTCCGCGTATCGGCTTAAATACCCGCTCTTTATTTCCGCTTCTTTTCTTATCCAGTTCCTGAACCTTTCATAGATTTCCGATTCAGATACCTTTACTTCCAGCTTGCGCTTAGGTATATCTATGGAGATGATGTCCCCATCTCTGACCACGGCGATAGGCCCTCCCTCTGCTGCTTCTGGCGAAACATGGCCTATGGATGCCCCTCTCGTCGCTCCCGAAAATCGCCCATCGGTAATAAGCGCCACATCTTTGTCAAGGCCCATTCCCGCCAGCGCTGATGTAGGACTCAGCATCTCCCTCATGCCAGGCCCTCCCTTGGGTCCTTCATACCTTATAATCACCACGTCACCTTTATTGATCTTGCCCCCCAATATGGCTTTAATAGCTTCCTCCTCCGAATCAAACACCCTCGCAGGTCCTTCGTGCACCATCATTTCAGGTGAAACCGCCGAAGCCTTAACTACAGCCCCATCGGGTGCCAGATTCCCCGTGAGCACGGCAAGCCCTCCTGTACTGCTATAAGGTTCATCCACCGGCCTTATGACATCGTAATTTTTGACGGATGCATTTTCTATGTTTTCACCTACTGTCTTTCCCGTAACAGTAAAACCGGATGTATCTATATAGCCTTTTTTGTTAAGTTCTGCCATCACGGCCTGTATGCCACCGGCTTCGTGGAGGTCTTGAATGTGATAGGGACCTGCTGGGCTCAATTTGCACAGGTTGGGCACCGTATTGCTTATTTTATCAATATCTTTAAGGCTTATATCCACGCCGGCTTCGCGGGCTATGGCGGTAAGGTGCAATACCGTATTGGTAGACCCTCCCAGGGCCATATCCACAGCAAATGCGTTTATAAAAGCATTGCGCGTCATGATGTCCCTGGGCCTTATATCTTTTTCTACCAGGTCTATTATGCGCACCCCTGCGGCTTTAGCCAGCCTTATCCTCTCAGCATACACCGCGGGAATTGTGCCATTGCCGGGCAAGCCCATGCCTAAAGCCTCGGTAAGGCAGTTCATGGTGTTCGCCGTATACATCCCCGAGCAGGAACCACAACCAGGGCAGGCGCTTTGTTCCAACTCCCGCAACTCATCTTCTCCCATCTTTCCTGCTGAAACGGCACCTACGGCCTCAAACACTTTGCTGAGATCTGAGTCTTGCCCTCGGAATCTCCCCGCCAACATGGGACCGCCGCTGACCAAAATAGCCGGTATATTCAACCTGGCAGCAGCCATGAGCATACCCGGCACGATTTTATCGCAATTGGGTATTAACACGATGCCGTCAAAGGCATGGGCTCTCGCCACCACTTCCACGCTATCTGCTATGAGCTCCCTGCTGGCCAGGGAATACTTCATGCCCTGATGGTTCATCGCTATCCCATCGCATACCCCTATGGTGTTTATCTCAAAAGGAACGCCCCCTGCCATCCTGACACCTGCCTTTACCGCTTCGGCTATTTTATCCAGGTGTAGGTGGCCTGGTATTATCTCGCTCTTAGAGCTTATAACCCCTATAAACGGCCGTTGTATTTCCTCATCTGTAAGCCCCAAGGCGTACAAAAGGGATCTGTGAGGGGCCTTTTCCACGCCCCTCTTCACACTGTCGCTCAATCTTCTCATGTATTTACCCCCTTATTTCCTTGACCACCAGATCTCCCATCTCTACCGTACTCACGAGGGTCATACCCTCTTGCATTATATCCGATGTCCTGTACCCTTTCTCCAGCACCGATACCACCGCCTTTTCTATATCCCTGGCGGCATCTTCCATATCAAAAGAATACCTGAGCATCATAGCCACCGACAGTATGGTAGCAAGGGGATTGGCCTTTCTAGTACCAGCGATGTCAGGGGCAGAGCCGTGGACAGGTTCATATATGCCAACTTTGTCGTCACGCAGGCTAGCTGAAGGAAGCATTCCAATAGAACCCGTGAGCATAGAGACCTCATCGCTTAAAATATCGCCAAACATATTGCCTGTCACGATGACGTCAAACTGATGGGGATTTTTTATAAGCTGCATGGAGGCATTATCCACATAGAGGTGCTCCAGCGTTACTTCAGGATAATCCTTGGCCACCTCTTCTACCGTCTCCCTCCACAGCCTTGAGCTCTCCAGCACATTGGCCTTATCCACTGAGGTAACCTTTTTGCGCCTTTTCATAGCGGCCTCAAAAGCCACTTTTGCTATGCGCTTTATCTCATGGGTTGAGTAAACCTCTGTATCGTAAGCCCTATAGCCATCTTCAACCATTTCCCTGCCCCTTTGCCCGAAATATATACCCCCTGTGAGCTCTCTAATCACCAATACATCCAGGCCATCCCCTATTATCTCGGGCTTTAGTGGCGATGAATCCTTTAAAGGGCCGTACAGGACTGCCGGCCTTAAATTGGCGTAAACCCCCATGCTCTTCCTCAAGTCCAAAAGCCCGGCCTCTGGCCTTTTGCTGCCAGGCAGCGAATCCCACTTTGGACCTCCTACCGCACCTAACAGCACCGCATCGCTCTTTAAGCAAGCTGCCTGGGTCTCAGCAGGATAAGGATCCCCTGTCTTGTCTATGGCAACCCCTCCAAAGGGGTACATATCCTCTTGAAAATCCACACCGTACTTGCTCTCAATGGCGTTTAAAACTTTCAACCCCTCATTTATAACCTCAGGCCCTATCCCATCCCCCGGCAGCACCGCTATTCTAGGCATTTTTGCTCACCTGCGCCTTCACGTAGTTTATAAGGCCGTCGTGCTTTATGATCTCCTGAATAAATTCCGGAAAGGGCATAGCCTGGAACTTCAAGCCCTTGGTCTCGTCGTAAATAACGCCTGTGTTAAAGTCCACTTTTACCACATCGCCGTCATCTATAGCGTCCACAGCCTCAGGACACTCCAGTATAGGAAGCCCTATGTTTATAGCGTTTCTGTAAAATATCCTGGCGAAGGTGCGAGCTATGACGCAGGAAATGCCGGCTGCTTTTATAGCTATAGGCGCATGCTCCCGGGATGAACCGCAACCAAAGTTCTTGCCCGCTATGATCACATCGCCAGGCTTTACCCTATTTTTAAAACCTGGATCCAGATCCTCCATACAGTGCTGGGCTAATTCTGAGGGATCTGATGTATTTAAATACCTGGCCGGTATGATGACGTCTGTATCCACATTATCGCCGTATTTTATGGCGTTTCCCTTAATCATTTAAGATCACCTCCGGATCCTCTATATGCCCGGCTACAGCTGATGCCGCGGCCACAGCAGGACTGGCCAGGTAGACTTCGCTCTCTGGATGCCCCATCCTGCCAACGAAATTTCGGTTGGTAGTAGCAATGGCCCTTTCCCCTTTTGCCAGTATACCCATATGGCCTCCCAGACAGGGCCCGCAGGTAGGCGTGCTCACCGCAGCCCCTGCTTTCACAAATTCCTCGATGTAACCCCGCCTCAGGCACTCCAGGTATATCTCCTGGGTGGCCGGGAATATGATAAGCCTTACATCAGGGTGCACTTTCCTGCCTTTAAGTATCTGATAGGCCTCCTCCATATCCTTCATGCGGCCATTGGTACACGAACCTATGACCACCTGGTCTACCTTTATCCCTCTGGCTTGGTCAATGGGTTTGGCGTTTTCAGGGAGATGGGGAAAAGCTACCTGGGGCCTTATGCTGCTTAAATCTATCTCATAGACCCTCTCGTACTCCGCATCCTCATCAGCCTTGAACACTTCATAGGGCCTCTTTGCCCTTCCCTTTACGTAGTCCAGGGTCTGCTCATCTACCTCAAATATGCCGTTTTTGGCCCCCGCTTCAATGGCCATATTGGCTATGGTAAACCTGTCGTCCATGGCCAACGACTTTAAGCCCTCACCGGTATACTCCATGGACATGTACAGGGCTCCATCTACCCCTATCATGCCTATAATATAGAGTATCACGTCCTTACCGCTTACCCACCTGTTTAGCTTGCCCTTTAAATCCAACTTGATGGCCTGAGGCACTTTAAACCACGCCTCTCCTGTAGCCATAGCTGCTGCCATATCCGTGCTACCTACTCCTGTGGAAAAAGCCCCTAAGGCTCCATAGGTACACGTATGGGAATCAGCTCCTATGACCACATCGCCAGGTCCCACAAGACCTTGCTCGGGCAGAAGCGCGTGTTCAATGCCCATGCGACCTACCTCAAAATAATTTACGATGCCGTATTTTTTTGCAAATTTTCTTATCACATTGGCCTGCTCCGCTGACTTTATATCTTTGTTGGGCGTAAAATGGTCAGGGACCAACGCTATTCTCTCCCTGTCAAAAACCCTGTCAATGCCTAATTTTTCAAATTCCCTGATGGCCACAGGGGATGTCACGTCATTGCCCAACACCATATCCAATTTAGCCTTCACAAGCTGGCCCGCTACCACTTTATCCAATCCCGCATGTCTTGCCAGGATTTTTTGAGTCATCGTCATTCCCATGGCTTACTTCACACCTTCCTCACTATCGTTGCTATAAGACAGCTCGACCATCATCCTGTTTATGGCGCTTATAAAAGCCCTGGCGCTGGCCTCTATCACGTCTATGCTCAGGCCATGGCCTAAAAACGTCTTGCCGTTTTTCCCTATCTTGACAGTTACCTCGCCCAGCGCATCTTTACCGCCTGTCACAGATTTCAAGAAATAGTCCTGCAATTCCACCTGTTGACCCACGGCCTTTTCTATGGCTTTAAAAACAGCGTCTACAGGGCCATCGCCGCAATCAGCAGCCTGCATCACATTTCCCTCTCGCCTTATGCCCACCGTAGCCGTAGGCGTCACGTTGGTACCCGACGATATCTGGACGAATTCCAGCTGATAGATCTCCGGTACACTTATGGCCTTGTTTTCCACAATGGCTTCGATATCCTGGTCCAATATGGTCTTTTTCTTATCAGCGAGATCCTTAAAGCGCTCAAATGCCCTGTTTATAGCGTCAGCGTCCAGATCATATCCCAGCTCTTTTAGCTTGGCCTCAAAGGCGTGTCTACCCGAGTGCTTACCTAGTACGATGTTGTTGTGGCTCAAGCCGATGGATTCAGGAGTCATTATCTCGTAGGTGCTTCTCTCGCTCAAAACGCCGTGCTGGTGTATACCTGCCTCATGGGCAAAGGCGTTGGCACCCACGATCGCCTTATTGGGCTGCACGCTTATACCTGTCAATGTGCTTACGAGCTTGCTGGTCCTGTAAATCTGCTGGGTGTTTACGCGCACATCTCTCTTGTAGTAGTCCTTTCTGGTATTTAAGGCCATAACTACCTCTTCCAGCGACGCGTTTCCGGCCCTTTCCCCCAGGCCGTTTACAGTGACTTCAATCTGCTTTACCCCATGATACGCAGCGGTGAGGGAATTGGCCACAGCCATGCCCAGGTCATTGTGGCAGTGGACGCTCATAATCGCCTTATCGATGTTTCTTACGTGGGTTTTTAGGTAATTTATAAGCTGGGCAAATTCCCCGGGAGTCGTATACCCTACGGTATCCGGTATGTTGATTATGGTAGCCCCTGCCTCAATGACGCTCTCATAAACTTTTGCGAGATAATCCCAATCGCTTCTGGTGGCATCTTCCGCAGAGAACTGAACTTCGCCGATCTTGGACCTGGCATACGCCACCATATCCACAGCTCTATTCAACGCCTCTTCCCTGCTCATTTTAAGCTTGTGCTTTAGGTGTATATCCGAGGTAGCGATGAACACGTGTATTCTAGGATGTTCAGCTCCTTTCAACGCCTCGTAGGCCCTGTCGATATCTGCCTTTGAGGCCCGGGCCAGGGCTGATACCCCCACGCCCCTGACCTCAGCGGCAATCAACTTTACCGCCTCAAAATCTCCTCGGGATGCAATAGGAAACCCCGCCTCTATGACGTCTACGTTCAGGTTTTTGAGCTGTTTTGCGATCTCCAGCTTCTCAGCGGCATTTAAGCTGACGCCTGGGGTCTGCTCTCCATCCCTTAATGTGGTATCGTATACTATAACGTCGTTGACCCCCACTAAAATCCCCCCATATCAATCTTTTTTCAGCCAGGACATCATGCTCCTCAGCTCACTGCCTACTTTCTCTATAAGCTGATTTCTCTCCCTCTCCCTTATGGCGTTAAACACAGGTCTGCCTACCTTGTTTTCTAAAAGCCATTTCTTCGCAAACTCGCCGTTCTGGATCTCTTTCAACACCTCTTTCATCTCTTTTCTGGTCTCTTCGGTTATTATCCTCTTGCCTGTCATATAATCGCCGAACTCGGCGGTGTCGCTTATAGAATACCTCATCTTGCTGAATCCGCCTTCGTATATGAGGTCAACGATCAGCTTCATCTCGTGTAAGCACTCAAAATAAGCGATCTCAGGCTGATAACCGGCTTCCACCAGAGTCTCAAAGCCCGCCTTTATAAGCTCTGTTATACCGCCGCACAGCACCGCCTGTTCGCCAAAGAGGTCTGTTTCGGTCTCCTCTTTAAATGTGGTCTCTATAACCCCTGCCCTGGTTCCACCGATGCCCTTGGCATAAGCCAGCGCGTAATCCTTGGCTTTACCCGAATAATCCTGGTACACCGCTATGAGGTCGGGCACACCCATGCCTTCTTCATAAACCCTTCTCACCAGATGCCCTGGCCCCTTTGGAGCTACCATGATGACGTCCACGTACTCAGGGGGAACTATCTGATGGAAATGGATATTAAAACCATGGGCAAAAGCCAGTATATCCCCCTCCTTTAAGTTAGGCTCTATGCTCTCTTTGTACATCTGAGCCTGTTTCTCATCAGGTATCAGTATCATTATAACATCGGCAGCCTTTGCCGCTTCCCCTGTTTCCAAAACTGTAAGGCCGTCGCTTTCAGCTTTTCCCCACGATTTGCTGCCTTTGTACAGGCCAACCACCACGTCAAGGCTGCTGTCTTTTAGATTCAATGCGTGAGCCCTGCCTTGGCTGCCATAGCCTATAACCGCTATCTTCTTGCCTTTAAGCAAATCCAGATTGGCGTCCTCATCATAATACATCTTCGTCATCGTTAATCTCCTCCTCGTAATTTTTTAACACCTTATCTCCCCGTTCCAATGACACCAG
Organism: Caldanaerobius polysaccharolyticus DSM 13641; assembly: GCF_000427425.1. Lineage (NCBI taxonomy): Bacteria > Bacillati > Bacillota > Clostridia > Thermoanaerobacterales > Thermoanaerobacteraceae > Caldanaerobius > Caldanaerobius polysaccharolyticus. Next base: position 548,688 of record NZ_KE386495.1, read on the forward strand.
ACCTGTTCTCACAATCTCCAGTATTTCAAATTGCCTCAGAAGCTCCTCCAGTGCATTTACCTTCTCTAAATCTCCTGTGGCTTCTATGATCATAGAATTTCTGGAAACATCGATAACCTTGGCCCTGAAAATCTCAATGATATGCATGATATCATCCCTGTTGGATGAATCAAAAGAGACTTTAAATAAGACCAGTTCCCTTCCCACATTGTCCGTACGGCTCAGATCCTGAACTTTGATAACATCGATCAACTTATACAGCTGCATAGATATCTGGTTGACCACATAGTCATCGCCATCTACAACGATGGTTATCCTAGATATATCGGGGTCCTCGGTGGTGCCCACCGCCAGGCTCTCAATGTTAAAACCCCTCCTGCTGAAAAGGCCAGCCACCCGCGACAAAACACCCGGATGGTTGTTAACTAAAACAGCTAAAACATGCTTGATAAGATCACCCCCTTGTGTATCAAAAAACCCTCGTCCCTATACACTCGTATAGGGGCGAGGGTTAACTCGCGGTACCACCCTAATCCGCCCATGCCTCGCGACATGAGCCTCATCAGGTTTTACAACCTTGCCTTTTAACGCAGGCACACGGCATAGCCTACTCCCATTTCAGCCATGCAGCTCCAGAGTGAGTAAGATATACACCGCAACACCGGTTTCCACCGCCCCCGGCTCTCTATGGTTTTTAGGTGTATACCCGTCTCCTTCACAGCTTTTATGTATTGATATGCATCGAGGTGTTTAATAATTACTAGTTATTCTAACAGCAATATTGGGAAATGTCAACTGAATTTTTTTGAAATTTTCACATCTGTTATCGATTTCCTATAAATTTTTTTAAGAAATCAAGCACAAAGGCCAGCTAGTGTGAGTATCTTATCTTACCCCTATATTCATAGCTTAATTGTAGCAGAAATTAAAAAACGCTGCTTTCATCCCATCCCCTAAAGAAGATGGATCTTCCCGCAGCGATTTTATAAAATACTCAAACATGCGTTTGGTATTTCCCGTAAAGCAAATTATGTGCTACAATATCATATCGCTGTCCTTGAATTTAATCATCAACCACCTTATACCTTAGCTGTAAAAATGCAGCTACAGCAGCTACCAGGCTTACCAAAAATACCGAAGTGAAACCAAAAGCATCTATAAGCCTGCCGCTTAGCATAAACATAAGGGTAGAGAAAAACATGGTTATGGTGTTATTTATAGCCACATACGTGGATATACTGCCCTGTTCAACGTATTTTGATATCAAAATACCGCTGGATAAAGCGTATCCGCTGGAGAGCACCGTGCTCAGCGTAAAAGCTACAAATATGCCGATCAAACTCCTTATAAGCAATACACTTATGGATGCACATATGCCAAGAACCGTAGACACCATAAGGACTGCCCTATGGCCTTTTTTGGAAGAAAGCTGGCCCAGCAATATATTGCTCACTACATTGGCGCCCAGGGAGATGGCGGTGAAAGCAGCTATATCCGAAGGGCTGGCATGAAACGCCCTTGTAGCGTACACGGCGTAATAGGATAGGGATACGTTGGCGATAACTATAAAGACGTAGGCAATAACGGAATTCCTAAAATGCCCATTCTCTTTTAAGATGACAGGTATTTCTTTGAAAAAATCTTTTATACTGCCGCCTTTTGTCACCTGTTCATCAGGAGGTTCTTTTATGATGGCAAACAGTAAGGCATCCACGATCAATATGAACACGCCCAATCCAAATACCGCTGTATAGTTTAAAGGAAACCTCAGCTTGTTGAGGAGCACGTTTAACAGATACGACGACATAAGGGCCGTTATGCTGCCAAAAGCGTAAGAGTTGCCCAAAAGACTTCCCCTTTTGTCATATGGTATAACCTTTGTCATTATGCTGAAGTAAAAAGGAGAATAGGTGCCTACAAAAAAGCTAAATACACCCCAAAATATCAGAAACATTACAATGCTCAGCCGTGGATTTTTAACGGCAAAAAAGGGAATAGTAAAGACATATGCTGCAAATATAAATCTCTGAGCTAGAAGCACCCATGTAAAATTTACGCTCTTATACCGCATACCCTGCACTACTTTAGCGATAAACAGCTGGGGTATAAGGGTGCCCAGACTGACCAGCACGTTGGCAATGCTTATCTGCGTATTGGACGCCCCAAGCTTTATCAAAAAGTACGGTATCACCGCGGTTATAGATAAAAAAGTCATGCCGTTCATAAACAGAGCAGGATCGATGAATATCAAGAAAGCGTTACGTCTGTAGTACCTCTTCGCTATATCCATAAAATCCCCCTTGGAATCTCCAAAAATCGCACTTATGCCTCAGTTGATTATAACGTTTTCGCATACAAGATTATTATAAACGAGCATCTAAGAAAATACAATAAGAAACTTCCCACCTATTTGCACTGAGGATAGACACTCCTGTCCCAGTAGTGGTCTTTAGACATCTCGTTGTCGTTCAGGTTAAAATACTGATGGCTCAATATCTCCTGCCCATCCTGTGTAACAGGATCATCCCACGTGGCATCAACGTGATAGTATCTACCACCCACCTCTACTATGTTCCAAGCGTGGTTTTGTGTAGAGGAACCGTCTTTAGCTGTACCTGTGACGATTATCGTGTTGATGCCCGCCATGTTGAGGAGCATATGCATGGCGGCAGCGTAACCCTGGCACACTCCTGTGCCCTTTACCAAAACGCCATACGCCGTGTAGGATTCTTCTGGAACGGTATTATTTAAAAAGTTATCATAGTCGTATTGCGTATGCGTAACTATGTAATCGTGTATTGCCAGTTCCTTTTCGTAATCCGTCATACCGGGCTTTACAATCTGACTTATTATGTCATGAGCCTTGCTGATTGTCTCTTTTATCTCTTTTTCTCCTATGCCATAATCAAACTTTATATAGTAAACATCCCCCACAGAACCGTATTCGATACTTGACGCGTACATATCGTGTTGAAGGAACAGATTTACTACATTCTCATTTTTTATTTTATAACCATCAGCGCTGTTTAAATATATTTTATCAACACCGTTCATTAGAGCTGATACAATGACCTTTTTTAAATCATCATACGAGTTTATAACATAGACATCTTTTGAATCCACATTTGATTGCAAAACCAACAGAATGCCACCATTTGTCATCAACCTGTTTACAATGACCATGGCCTGCTCTCTAGTCACATAGCCTTTAGGATCAATTCTGTTACCAGAAACGCCCCGTATTATGCCCATATGATTCAAATAGAGAAGCGGTCCTTTAGCCCAGACGGATATGTCCTTATCATCAGCAAAATCAGAAACATAAGATGAGTATTTGTCATAATCAAATTCCCCTGGCGCAAGTTTATCTAAGAATCTCACAATCATAACAGACATCTGTTCCCTGGTCACAGGGTTTAATGCGCCAAATGTGTTATCGCCATATCCTTTTATTATCCCAAGCTCATAGGCTTTTTCTATGTAATCTCGATACTCAGGCGCATACCTATCAGTAAAAGGATAAGCGTCCTCACCGGTTTGAACAGCAGATGAGCCTGGTGCAAAAAAATCGTAGGCTTTTACAAAGAGCATGGCGGCCTCCTGCCGGGTCAATGGCTTTTGATAATCGCTGAAAAAACTGCTATCAGCATAACCATTATCTTTAAACCACTCCACTTCCGCTAATGCCCAATTGCTGGGCCTGGAATCCGCTGAATACGCTGGTAGGAAATGTAAGGCGGTAAATAAAAAGGATGTAATGGACAATATGTATAATATTATCTTCATTATCTTTGATGACATCGCATTGTTTTTCCTCCTTGTTTAAGTTTCAGAACATATTTGGCAATTAATCGCCGATTCTATTCCGCTAACATAAAAAGTAATTTATCACACCTCAGCTTAGTAATTAAAAAGCGGAGTCAGGCTTGCTTCCGGCTCCGTTTGTTGCAATGATTAGTGCTAATCAACCCCCGTAACGGAATTTCACCGTCTAGGTCGTGCGCATGCCGCGTACACCTAAAAAGAGCCCTCTTTAACGAGGGCTCTTTTTACAAATTATTTTAATGTAATACTATTACACATACCTTACCATTATCATTCAGATAGTAATCTACTGTTGCGTCTTTAGTCACATCTCCTAGTCCTTTAACGCTATAAGTACCATCGCTGTTCTTCTGATAAATCATTACATTGTTGTCCATAAGGAGCTTCTGACCATTTGAGAATGCCACTTTATAATTTGTCGTATCTATGTCACTTACTGTTACACCCGATACTGCTGTTGCTACTGCTTTACCAATTACTTTATTGTTAGCATCAAATGTCAGCTTATAGAATGTATTCTTGCTGAAATCAGATGTTGTATATCTCGTTGAATCATATGTCTTTTCTACGCCGTTTTCATCGACATAAATTCTTACACCACCATCAATTGCTGCATAAGTCTTTACAAGAACTGTCTTGGTAGTTTCAGCAGTTGTCGATGTATCAGCATTTGTAAACAAAGCAGCTTTTACTACATGGTACTCATCTGCTACCAACTGAACCGTATTTGTCGATCCATCTTTTATGTCGGATAATTTAATCACACTATATGAGTTGTCACTAGTTTTTTTGTTGAATAACACTGTGTTGCTATCTACATAATAAGTAGTGCCATCAATAACTATTCTATTATTTGCCGAGTATACAGTTGCACTTACTGATGAAACTCCTGATGGTGCTTCTATACTATTAATCTTACCATCGCTATTTACAGTATAGTCTACCAAAACACCAGAGCCTACACTTACATTGTATACATTATCGTATACTGCACTCATTACTACTGTGGTACCATCTGATTTAAACAATTTAATCTTAGAATCCCACGCATTATTTAAATCCGATAACAACGCCACAGCATAATAGGTTGTAGTAGTAGTACCAGATGCCTGATATACGATATTGTTATCCTTATCTAGAACCCAAGTTCCCTCTGTATTAACAGCAGGTACACTAATACCTTTTACTGTATATTTCGTACCATTTACTACAATGAAATCAGGACCTGCCTCTGTTACTTTACCGCTGACTGTATTCCTTACCACAAGGATTGTTATCTTATTACCATCAATGCTTGTGCCATAGTATATAATATCATTGGCTTTGATATCTGTTACTTTTGATACAGCTCCTTTGACAATTATCGTCTTAGAAGGATCAATAGACAATGAAGTTGTATTGTTAATGTACTTATCACTACTTGTCACATCTTTTGCCACACGAACAGCTTGTGAACTAAACGAATTGTCCACAATCATATAATCATAACCCGTTGTACCATCATTATTTATAAGTGTAACATTAGCACCTGCATATACTTTCTGGTTTGTTCTCACATCTTTAAATGTGGTTTTTACACCATTATATACAACAGGAGTACTATCACCCACCGTGACAGTCTTGAGTGTATCACCATCTTTGTAATATACTGTATTGCCGACAGAGTTGTCACTCTCTGTAAATGTCAATACATCACTGTCAGATGTATCAACACTTTTAACTCCAACTATCTTTTTCGAATTATTGCTTACATAAACCTCTACTTTTTTACCTAAATAATTATTCAAATCTATTGCTGTTGCAACACTACCTTTATCCGTATTTACATTTCCTGCTGATACAGATGAATCAACATCCGGTGTCGCTAAAATCGTGTACGTAGCAGTTGAAGCCAGTTTGCTTAATAACACATTGTCACTGTCTACTTTATTCCCATTGCTATCTGTTTTCGCTATCTTTGCATTGTTTAACGCATTGTACAATAATTTAGCTACATCACCGCGTGTAGCAGGAACACCGTTAACTATCTCTACGTCACCAATAATTCCTTCTTCATCAGCTTTTGCTGTATAAGCAACAACCAGATCAGCATAAGTTTTCGCTGATGCAATATCATTGTCGTTGTAGCCCAGCGCCCTAACCAGCATGATCAATACTTGATCATACGTGACATTGTCGTTGGGGCCAAATTTGCCATTGCCATAGCCCTTTACGATTCCCTTTGATGCAGCCACGTTTACATAACCAGCAAACCAATCGCTTGGTTTAACGTCACTAAACTTCTTTACGGATTTAGAAAGATTAGCTGCATTGTTCAGGTTTAGCGCTCCAACGATCATCTTGGCAACTTCAGCTCTGGTTATATTTTTATCCACGCCAAAGGTGCCACCAGGATAACCGTTGACTATGCCCAGGGATGTCAGTGTGTTGACTGCCGTGGCATAATCCGTGCCATTTACGTCTGGATATGTGGACGTATTGGTGTCAGCAAAGGCAAATACCATCATGGAGCTTAACACCAAGGCCACGGTCAACACGAAAGCAAGAGCTTTCTTAAAACTCCTCATGCCAAAATTCCTCCTTTTTTGTGTGATTTTATGTACCGAAGGGGATGAGTCCCCTCATACGCTTACGATTATATCACCCACTTTTTCCATAGTCAATAATTGTTACATATCTGTAATATTATTGTAAACTATGTTATCTATTTAGCGCTGCAGCTATAAATTCCCTGAACAGGGGATGGGGTCTGTTGGGCCGGGATTTAAACTCAGGGTGGAACTGAACGGCCACAAACCAAGGATGGTCCTCCAGCTCTATCATCTCCACAAGCCTCTCGTCAGGAGATAGACCGGATATGATCAGCCCCGCCCTGGCGAGCCTTTCTCTAAACTGGTTGTTGAACTCATACCTGTGCCTGTGCCTTTCGTATATGATCTCATCCTGATATGCCTGGTAGGCTTTTGTGCCTTCCTTTACCTTGCACGGGTACAATCCCAGCCTCATGGTACCTCCCAGCTCGTCTATATCCTTTTGCTCAGGCATGATATCTATAACAGGGTACGGCGTATTAGGATCAAACTCAGTGCTGTTAGCCCCTTTAAGCCCTGCGGCGTTTCTGGCTACTTCTATAACGGCACACTGCATACCCAGGCAAAGGCCCAGATAAGGCACCTTGTTCTCCCTGGCATACCTTATAGCCGCGATTTTACCTTCCACGCCTCTATCGCCAAAACCTCCCGGAACGAGGATGCCTGATACGTCGCTTAAAAGCTGTGCGGCGTTGCTGTCAGATACCTCTTCGGAGTTGATCCACTTTATGTCCACATAGGCGTCATTGGCATATCCGCCGTGGTTTAGCGCCTCCACCACCGATATATACGCATCGTGAAGGCCCACGTATTTGCCTACCAGTGCGATCCTGACTCTTTTTTTCAGGTTCTTTATTTTCTCTACCATCTGCTGCCACTCGGTCATATCAGCCTCTCCGCACTGGAGGTGTAGCTTGCTGCACACAATGTCGTCAAGCCCCTCTTTCTCCAGCATAAGGGGTATCTCGTAGAGGTTATCAGCATCCAGGTTTTGAATGACGGCTTTTGGCGACACATTGCAGAACAAGGCTATCTTGCGCTTTATATCCTCGGACATAGGGTATTCTGTCCTGCAAACGATGATGTCAGGCTGTATCCCTATACCTCTGAGCTCTTTTACACTGTGCTGCGTGGGCTTGGTCTTGAGCTCTCCTACCTTACCCAGATGGGGAACCAGCGTCACGTGGATGTAGAGCACGTTGTCTTCGCCTTCTTCCAGCCCCACCTGCCTTATGGCCTCAAGAAAAGGCTGGCTCTCTATATCCCCTACCGTGCCCCCTATTTCTGTTATCACCACATCTACCTGGCGTTCTTTAGCCACCCTGTGAATCCTCTCTATGATTTCGTTTGTTATATGGGGTATGACCTGAACAGTAGCACCAAGATAATCCCCTTTTCGCTCCTTGGTGATCACAGACCAGTAGACTTTACCTGTGGTGACATTACTATTTTTGGTCAGGTTCACATCTATAAACCTCTCATAATGTCCCAGGTCCAAATCGGTCTCAGCGCCATCGTCAGTCACAAATACCTCACCGTGCTGATACGGGCTCATGGTACCCGGGTCCACATTTATATAAGGATCGAATTTCTGTATGGCAACGCTCAGCCCTCTGTTCTTCAAAAGCCTCCCCAGCGATGCCGCCGTTATCCCTTTACCCAGTGATGAAACAACTCCACCTGTCACAAATATATACTTTGCTCCGTTCATTTCTATCCTCCTGCCTTCGCTGTTTACTTAGAAATCCTCAGTAAAGATTTTAGATATTTTACAGCATACTGAAGCTGGTTATCCACCAACACCGGATTTTTCAAAGCTTCAATATCCTTATTTATAGCGTCATAGGTGTTTTTATCCAACACATTGGTAGCCTTTATTCCCTTTGCTTTTTGATAGCTGTTTAAAGCTTTTAGGGTGTTTAAAGTAAATTCATCGCTCATGTTTCCGCTATAATAGCCCAGCACCTTAAGCCTTTGCTCCAGAGCGTAAACAGCCAGCTTTCTATCACCCACCTTTAAAGGGGCGTAATCAAAAGGAGCCAGCCACGAAGTGTCTAATGGCTCTTTTACCACAGGATCAGCTACCTGTATGTTGGGGCTTATGCCCTTCCCATTTATGTCTCTGCCAGAAGGGGTTAAATACCTGGCAATAGTCATCTTTATAGCGCTGCCGTCATCTAGCGAAATCACGGTCTGGACAACGCCTTTGCCAAAGGTTCTCGTGCCAATAAGAATTCCTGCTTTCCTGTCTTGTATGGCCCCTGCCAGGATCTCAGCGGCACTGGCCGTATTGCCGTTTATTAAAACCGCCAGCTTAAAAGGCACGCTGGTCAAATAAGAATAGTACACCTCAGAGGGCGCATTTTTATAAACCACCGAGACGATTTTGCCCGAGGGCACAAAATACCTGGCCACGTCTACAGCCGATGAAAGCAGCCCTCCTGGATTATCCCTCAAATCCAACACCACTGCCTTTATCCCCCTGGCTTTAAGGTCCTGCACCGCTTTGCCCATAAATTCCCCGGCATTTTCGTTAAATTCACTTAGCCTTATATATCCCACACCGTCTACGACCTTGTACTCCACAGGGTTTATTTTTATCTTGCTCCTTATAACCTCAAAGGTCAAAAGGCTGTTGACACCCGGGCGTTGTACCATCAGCTTTACTTTGGTGCCCTCCTGTCCCCTTAAAAGCGCTGCCGCCTGGTCCAGCGTCATCCCCGACACGCTTTTGCCGTCAATGCTGACTATGTAGTCCCCTACTTTCATCCCGGCTTTTTCCGCCGGCGAATCCTTAAAAACCGAAATCACCGATATATAGGTGCCCTTCTGCTCTATCTGTATCCCTATACCCGTGTAGGTGCCTGAGGTCTGATTTTCAAACTGAATCAGTTCGTCAGGCGTAAAGTAATCGCTGTAGGGGTCCAGGCTCTGAAGCATACCCTTTACAGCAGCAACAGTAAGCTTATCAGAGCTCACATCGTAGGGATAGTAGTCTTGTATGAACCCCATCACATCGTTTATAAACGAAATGCTGTCGCCATAACCGGATGCGGCAGCAGAAGTATTGGCTTGAGCATATCCAGTTACCGTCGACATGATCATAAACGCTATTACCAGTATTGACAACAAATACTTTTTCATAAAAGCACCCCTTTACATATAAAAAGCGGCTTTATTGCCGCTATACCTGTTCTTTCAGCACAACTACCTGCATCTTTTCTGGCAATACGCCTTTTGAAATCACCAATTCGTCCATAAACTGGGCGTCTCCGATGAGATTTAAAAATTCGTCTACGGGCTTTATCGGAAGATTATACTCCTTGTGCTTTTTGGTCTCTTCAGAGCTGTAGTGCATAGGTATAACTATCTTGGGGTTTATCTGCTTGGTTACGTAAACCGCCTCGTCCGGTTCTATGGTGAAGTAGCCGCCTACAGGTATCATGAGCACATCCACAGGCCCTATAGCCTGCAGGTCGTCAAAGGATAAGATGTGGCCTAAGTCGCCCATATGGCACACGTTGATGCCTTCCAGCCCCTTAAACACGTATACATTGTTTATACCTCTTATGGCACCCTTTTCCTTATCGTGAAACACCTGTACTCCCACGATGTCCACGCCCTTGACGTTGTGATCTCCAGAGGTGGTCACAGACTCAGGGTTTCCTTTTATCCCTTCAATGTAATTATGGTCAAAATGGCCATGGCTTGACGTCACGATGTCAGCGTAAATCTCGGGCATAGAAAAGCCTAGCGAGCTATCAAAAGGATCCGTCACGATCCTCTTACCGTCTGCCTCAATGTAAAAACACGAGTGAGCGATATGCTTAATTTTCATAACTTACCCTCCTCACATTCTCTCGGGCGCTGTAATCTTCAAAAGATCCAGGCCGTTTTTTATAACCGTCTTGACAGCAAGGGCAAGGGCAAATCTGGCTTGCAAAAGAGGCTGTTCCTCTCCTTTTACCCTGCAGGTGTTGTAGAAATTGTGAAACAATCCGGCCAGATCCAAGAGATAGCGGGTGATCCTGTGTGGCTCCAGGTTTTGAGCTGCCAGCACTACCTCTTCAGGGTAATCCGCCAGCTTTCTCATAAGTTCCCACTCCACTTCTTGCTTTAAAAGGCTGAAGTCGATTTTTTCAACGCTTTCCAGCTCTACCCCTTCCTGCTTCAGTATGCTTTCCATGCTGCAGATACGGGCATGGGCATACTGAACGTAATATACGGGATTGTCGTTGGACTTTTCCACAGCCAGGTCCAGGTCAAAGTCCATCTGACTGTCGGCAGACCTCATGGTAAAGAAAAACCTGGCAGCGTCCTTTCCTACTTCATCTATCAGGTCGATGAGGGATATGGCTTTGCCTGTCCTCTTGGACATCTTCACCACTTCTTTGCCTCTAACCAACCTTACCAGTTGCAAGATGATGAATTTAAGCCTGCCTGGATCTATGCCCAGTGCTTTCATCGCAGCATGCATTCTGGCCATATGGCCGTGGTGGTCTGCGCCCAGCACTGTTATGACCCTTTCAAAACCCCTATCTACAAACTTATCTCTGTGGTAGGCAATATCAGAGGCCAGATATGTGGGAATACCGTTAGACCTCACCAGTACCTCGTCTTTAGGTGCCCCGTACTCCGACGCCTTAAACCACAAAGCGCCGTCTTTCTCGTAAGTGCTGCCATTGGCTTTTAGCGTCTTTATCACGTCGTCTACTTTACCGCTGTCGTAAAGAGATTGTTCTGAAAACCAGACGTCGTAATTAATGCCATATGCCTCAAGGTCTGATTTCAGCTTTTGCACATTTTTCTTTAAAGCGTAGTCACACAATGCCTTTCTACGCTCCTCAGGTGGCGCATCGAGGTACCTGTCGCCAAACATATCTTTAAATTCTTTAGCCCGCTCTACGATGTCTTCGCCGTGGTAACCGTTCTCAGGTATCTGAGCAGGTCTGCCGAACAGCTCAAGGTACCTGGCTTCCAGCGATAATGCAAAATTTTCAATCTGGTTGCCCGCATCGTTTATGTAAAATTCCCTGGTGACATCGTGTCCTGTGGCTTCAAGCACACTGGCTATGGCATCGCCAATGGCGCCGCCTCTGGCGTTTCCCATGTGCATAGGACCTGTGGGATTGGCGCTGACGTACTCTACCTGAACTTTTTCCCCTTTGCCTATATCGCATCTGCCGTAATCAGGCCCTTCCTTTAAAATAACAGGCACCACATCGTATACCCAATCCCTCTTGAGGTAAAAGTTTATAAACCCAGGTCCCGCCACGTCTACTTTTTCGACCTTTTCTTCGTCGATATATTTGGCAATGGCCTCAGCTATATGCCTTGGATTTTTCTTTAGCACGCTGGCAATGCGCATGGCCACGTTGGTGGAGAAGTCGCCAAAATTTTTATCCCTGGGCACTTCAATTTCTATCTCAGGAACCTCATCAGAGGAAATCACACCGTCAAAAGCGGCTTTGTTTACAGCTCTTTTTATGGAGTTCACAAGCCCGTTCTTTATTTCCATTATAAGGTTTTTCATCAATTTACCTCCCTGACAGTTACATGGATTTTATTGGTGGACACTATCCTGTCATCCACATCCAGAAGGTATTCCACGTACAGTTCTCCGCTGGTATCGGTAAAATCTACGCGCAATTTTTTTGAGATGACATTTATGTCCATCTCACCGTAAGGGGTGCTGTATTCTGCCACGTGTTTTTTATCCTCCTCAAACACCATCCTGGCCCCATTGTTCCCGTGCCTGAACATGACCACTTTTTCAGGCTCAATTTTTATAGTGGTGCTGGTGCCTTCCATACCCGAAAGCTGCGATTCGTCGTAATGAATGTAGTAGTTATTGCCTTTCTTATAGAAATTCCCTTCCGTGATAAGCTCTATGGTGTCTTTGCTGTCTTCCACCTGATGAACGCCTCTTATGGTTATTATGGCTTTCTTGTTCATAAAACTCCCTTTCCATTATTTTCTCATCAATACTGTTCTATGTCAACCAGTTTAATACCCGATACAGGCCTTTTTAAAAAATTTTTTCCAATTTCCTCAAATTTCTCCGGGTTGTCGCTGACAAAGTACCTGTACTCAGGTACGGCCTGTCTTTGAGCGCACAACCCCATCTCGCTTAATCTCTCTTTAACCATTAAAGCGGTCTCCCGAGCCGGGTTGACCAGCGTCACATCCCCCATAACCTTTGATATAGTATTCATAAGAAGCGGATAATGGGTACAACCTAAAACCAATGTATCCACTCCGCTTTCTTTCAAAGGCTTTAAATACTCTCTTGCCACCATGTAAGCCACTTCAGTATCAGCCCACCCTTCTTCCACTAGCGGCACGAAAAGGGGGCAGGCCACGCTCTTTATATCTATAGAAGGGTCCAGCGCCTTTATAGCTTTTTCATAAGCGCCGGATAAAATTGTCCTCTCTGTTCCTATTATGCCCACTTTTTTGTTCCTGCTGGCATTTACAGCAGCCACGGCCCCAGGCTCTATGACTCCAAAAACAGGTATATCAAATTGGGCCCTCACATCTTCAAGGCTGGTGGCGCTGGCGGTATTGCACGCGATAACTACCGCCTTTACGCCCTGGCTGAGCAGAAATCGCGTGTTCTGAAAGGAATACTTGGTAACAGTCTGCTTTGATTTGCTGCCATAGGGCACCCTCGCTGTATCCCCAAAGTAAACCAGGCTCTCTTCTTTCAGCACGTCCATGAGCTCTTTTACAACGGTCATGCCTCCCACGCCTGAGTCAAATACTCCTATCGGCCTTAAATCCATTATCTATCCGTCTCCCGTCTCTTTATCGCCAGTTCTATTAGCTTATCCAGCAGCTGACTGTAAGGTATACCCGAATAATCCATGAGCTTGGGGTACATGCTTATTCTGGTAAAACCGGGAATGGTATTGACCTCGTTTACGTAAACCTCAAGGGTCTCTCTGTCTACAAGGAAATCCACTCTCGCCATACCCTCGGCATTTACCGCCCTGAAGGCCCTGGCAGCCAGTTCCCTTATCTCAGCTACTTTACGATCGCTGAGTTCAGCAGGTATAAGCAGCCTGGAATTATCCCCATCCAGGTATTTGGCTTCGTAATCGTAAAACTCTTTTGACGGTATTATCTCACCAGGGTATGATACGATGAGCTCGTCATCGCCCAGCACAGCGCATTCCATCTCCCTGGCGTTTATAAACTCCTCGACAATTATTTTTTTATCATATTTGCCCGCTTCTTTCAAGCCAAAAACCAATTCTTCCCTGTTATGCGCTTTGGTTATACCTACACTGGAGCCCATATTGGCAGGCTTTATAAAGCACGGATAACCGAATCTTTTCTCTATATCGTCGACCGCCTTTTCTGCCTCGCTGCTCCTCAGCGATATAAAGTCGGCGTGGGGCAACCCCGCCTGCAAAAAAAGGGAATTGGCCACAGCCTTATCCATGGCACACGCAGAGCCTACAACCCCAGAACCCACATAAGGTAGCCCGGCCAATTCCAGAAGGCCCTGGACAGTACCGTCTTCTCCGTTGGGCCCGTGCAACACAGGAAAAACCACATCTATGCTCAACGTGACATGGCTATCATCCTTGATCACCATAATCCCCTTTACCGACGGATCGGGTGGAATAAATGCCTTTTCAGCGTATTTAACCCACTCACCTGGCCTTATATTCTCAGTATCGCCTTTATATAAATACCACTGTCCGTCTTTATCTATCCCAAGAGGGATTATGTTGTACTTCTCTTTAGACAAATTCTTGATCACTGACATGGCAGACATTATGGATATTTCATGCTCACCGGATTTTCCTCCGAATAACACTGCTACGTTTAATTTTCCCATATATATCCCCTCCCAACTCTCCCAACTATATAGATTTTAAGTCTATACTTGATTTTATTCAATAGCTTTTTTAAAAGAACAAACAAAAATAGCGGAATTAAAATCCGCTATCTTTGTGGGCATGGTGGTTTTAACTATCTATCGTATCCAACCTGTTGCTGCTGGGCAAGAGCTCTTTCTGCTCTCTCTATAGCCAGTTTTACAAGGTTACCGCAATTTCGCGACGATACCGCCCCCCAGCCTTCGGTTCGAACGATGTCTTCAACGCCAAGTTCTTTTGCCAGCTCGTATTTCAACGCGTCTGACATGATACTTCGGCGCCTCGACACATTAAAACCCCCCATCGTTAAATTAGGCCCACACTTATTATCACATGGTAAGGTCGCCTTTATACGTCTTTACCTGCTGTAACACCTTTACCTCTTTTCCTGTGCTGGCGTCGATGTACACATAAAAGGTATCGCCAGCATGCGTCCCCTTAAATTCGTACGTCAAAACTTCTACTTTATTCTCAAGGGGTATTACCGCAAGCCTGGAAGACTGTACCTTCAAATTTCTGCTGAGCTTTTTCATAGCTTCTTCTTCTGTTAGTTTAGGCGGCTTTAAATCCCTGTCTCTGTGGTTCATGTAATAGCCTTTGGCATCAAATCCCACCACTTCCCCGTTGTCCAGGGCAACTTTGACCTTTACCATATCAGGGTAGATTATAGCACCGCTCTGAAGAGGCACAAAGTTAAATATAGCCGTATTTTCGTACTTTTCTGAATAAGCAGACGCCATGTTTTTAAAACCTCTTTTTGTCAGAAAATCCAAGGCCTTTTTCTCCGCTTGAGGCAAGGCCAGGCTCGCCTTGCCGATAGCCCTCTGGTTGAGCATCCATATCACGTGGCCACCCTTTTTGCTGACATTTACGGCGATGCCATCCCCTGCGCTGCCCGCGGTGTGCACCACAAAGCCGTACGAGGCAAATGTAGAGTTATTGGCTCTATACGCATCCACAGATCTCACATTTCCTGACCCTATAAAGTCCACGGCGCTGGTCCTGGCCTGGCTTTGGGTCACATCAGGGCCTGTCAAACCCTTGGGCGGCACGTTTTCCAGGTGAGCGGAAAAGGGGCCGTCGTATATCAGTTGAGGATAGCTGGCCACCTGCTTTTCTACATTAGCTATACCTGTGTTTACTATGTCCCTGTTGTTTGTAGATGTAAAAGGCATCATAGCCCGCTTTATGTTCCCTGAAAACGCCCATCCTCGCACAGCTACATCGTTTCTAAGCTTTTGAAGCTCTGCAGTTATATCTGCAGCCCTTGCGTGAAGGTCTTTTATATTCTTTACGTCTTTTGAGTCCAGCTTTTGCCCCGAAGCCTGTTTTTTCATCAGGGTGCTGGCGTAATCCCCCACCTGTGACAAAAACTTAGATGTATTTATAGTAGAAATTGCCCCTAGGGGAAGCTGGCTCAAATTAGCCTGAGCCGCATAAGCCTGCCTCCACGTATCCGAAAGGAGATTTATATTTTGGCTGGTGGAATCAGCCACCATAAGCTTGGCCAGGTTTGACTGCACGCTTTGGACGTGATCCACCAGCTCGTAAAAGGACCTCTGGTACTGCCCTTCCAGATACCTATAGTAAAACATCTTATCTGAATACTGGTACCACGCGATAGCTGCCAGAATCAGCAATACCGCCAGCCCCGCGATTCTCCTTGTCCATCTGCTCATACATATACCTCCTCACTTGGCAAAAACGTGGTCGCCTATCTGGGTCATTATAACCCTGCTCCACATCCACGGGTTGACAGGCTTACTGGGATTCCAGAAAAAAACCGCTCCACCTGTGGGATCCCAGCCTGCCATGGCGTCCTCTGCAGCCCTCAGGCTATCAGGAGATATGTCCGTCCATATCTGGCCGTTGGACACCGATTCAAAGGCTCCAGGTTGATATATCACCGCAGGTATGGACTTAGGGAAGGAAGGATTCATGACCCTGTTTAACACCACTGCTGCTACAGCTACCTTACCTATGTAAGGCTCTCCCCTGGCTTCGCCGTTTACCAACCTCGCCAGCAGCCAGACATCTCCCCTGTCAGAATAACCCCTGGACTGAGCATATCCTGTTGTCTCAATAAAATCCCGCACCCTCCAGGTCTTGTTATTTATGTAAAACATATAACATGCCAGCGTCAGCACAAGGATCAATGCCAATGCTATCATGCGCTTTTTGCCCAATGCCATACATCTTCATCCTCCTTAAACTTTTATATAATTTTATATTTATTCTCTTCTTTAAATAACATTTTTATGCGATTCACAATAATATAGCTCGTGAATATGCTATTACTGAAATACTTTAATGTCAGGAGGATAGCATATGGACAGGTATATGCAACACGGATGGAAACTGGCCCATGCTTATGTGCCTTTTCAGACATATACAAAAAGCTATAGCCCTGAGCAGGCTCTAAAAAGGGGAACGATGTTCCCTGAGCTGGATATGCCTTACGTTGAAGAAAAAAAGAGGGGTGATGGCTAATGGATATGCTGAAAAAAATTCAGGAACTGAGCTTTATGGCCATAGAACTCACCCTCTACCTGGACACTCACCCCCACGATCAAAACGCCCTGGCTCACTACAATATAATAACGCAGCAGTTGAACGCGCTAAAACAGTCCTATGAACAAAGGCACGGTCCATTTATCGCCTACGGCTTTAGCCCCAGCGCCTACCCATGGCAGTACATCAACGAGCCCTGGCCGTGGCAGATCGAATATTGATATAAGGAGGGACGAACATGTGGGTGTACGAGAAAAAGCTAGAATATCCCGCTAATGTATGCAAGCCCGATGTGAAGATGGCAAAATTCCTCATAGCCCAATACGGAGGACCTGACGGAGAGCTGGCAGCTGCCCTCAGGTATTTAAATCAGAGGTATACCATGCCTACAGGGCAATCCATCGCCACTCTGACGGATATAGGAACTGAAGAACTGGCTCACTTGGAGATAATAGCAACTCTCGTCTACAAGCTCCTAAAAGGAGTACCCGTGGAGGAGTTAAAGAGACATGGCCTGGGCGAACACTACACTGAACACGACAGGGCTTTATTTTATTCTGACACCACGGGGATGCCCTGGACGGCCACATATATACAGGCAAAAGGAGACCCTATAGCTGATCTTCACGAAGATATGGCAGCAGAAGAAAAGGCCAGGTCTACTTACGAACACCTTATAAACCTCACCGACGATCCATGCGTGAAAGATACCTTAAGGTTTTTGAGAGAAAGGGAAATAGTCCACTTCCAGCGCTTTGGAGAGACACTGGACCTGGTGCAAGAAGAATTGGAGAGAAAAAAGTTCTATTAAAGAAAAAGAGAAGCTGCGTAAAGCAGCCTCTCTTTTTATACCGCAGCATCTCCTCTTTCCCCTGTCCTTATCCTTATGGCTTCAGCTATTTCGTACACAAATATTTTTCCATCGCCGATATTGCCCGATCGAGCCACTTTAATAACTGCCTCTATAATTTTATCCACTTCTGAATCTTTTACAACAAGCTCTAATTTTATTTTGGGAAGAAGATTTATGTTAATTTCAACTCCACGATAGTATTCTGTTTTACCCTTTTGCAAACCACATCCCATAACCTGGGATACAGTCATACCTTTTACTCCCAAACTATTTAATGTGTCCTTGAGCTCTTCAAGCTTTTCAGCCCTGACAATACATTCAATTTTTTTCACACCATTTCACACCCCTTTTTAGGATCAGGTTGGTAATCATTCTAATCACTTTACGACCTAAGATTTAATTACAAAGTCACCATATGCTGTTGCGCCATGTTCTACAATATCCAGTCCTTCTATCTCTTCTTCTTCGGAAACCCTCAAACCAATGGTTGCTTTGATTATACTAAAAAGTATCAAAACTGTCAATGTAGTCCATACAAATGTAGCCGCAACACCCATAAGCTGGATTAAAAATTGTCTAATACCTCCGCCATAGAATAGCCCAGTGCCAGTTGCAAAAAAACCAACCATCAACGTACCAAACGCGCCACATACTCCATGTACTGAAATTGCACCTACCGGGTCATCTATTTTAAGTCTTTTGTCGATAAACTCAACAGCCACTACAACCAAAATACCTGACAAACCACCTATTATCGCAGCACCAAATGTATTTACCGCCGCAGCACCTGCCGTTATTCCAACCAAACCCGCCAATGATCCGTTTAATGTCATACTGACATCAGGTTTTTTATATTTCACCCATGTAAAAATCATTGCCATAACTGCACCCATTGCCGCCGCTAGATTGGTATTGACAGCAATATCCCCAATTTTCTCATCCAAACCAGAAAGAGTACTACCTGGGTTAAATCCAAACCAGCCAAACCACAAAATAAATGTTCCCAACGCTGCTAACGTGATGCTATGGCCAGGTATTGCATTGATCTTTCCATCTTTAGTGTATTTCCCAATTCTTGGCCCAAGCATCATAGCACCAATCAAAGCGGCCCAGCCGCCAACAGAATGGACAACTGTTGAACCTGCAAAATCAACAAAACCTAATTTACTCAACCAGCCACCGCCCCAAGCCCAATGTCCTACCACCGGATAGATGATAAGAGAAATAACCGCACTATAAATACAATACGCAGAAAACTTTGTTCTTTCTGCCATAGCACCAGAAACAATTGTTGCAGACGTTGCCGCAAATACTGTTTGAAATATTAAAAATGATGTTAGAGGAATTTTAAGCCCTAGGTGTTTGAAAGAATCACTAAAGAAAAATCCTGATGTTCCAATAAAACCACCCACATCTTTACCAAACATTATAGCAAAGCCTATAAGCCAAAAAATAACCGAGCCAATCGCAAAATCCATAAGATTTTTCATGACAATATTGCTTGCATTTTTTGCCCTTGTAAAACCGGCTTCAACCATTGCAAAACCAGCCTGCATGAAAAATACCAAAAATGCTGTTATCAATACCCATACATTATCTACCGCAACTGCAATTTTATCAGGAGTAATTTGATCTGCAGCATACGCAGCATTAAATGAGAATAGAATAAAGAATAACATAATAATGAGAACAAAAGTTAACTTAGGTCTACTCATTTATGAAACCTCCTTAAAATATTTAGATTTTAAAAAATGTCTAAAATTAAAAAAAGCAAAGACACTTTTAAAAAGCGCCTTTGCTTTTTCCTTTATTCTATATATATCTATATATTATAAGTTCTTGTTCTTAATTTTAACAATCTTTTTTAACTTTGTCAATACATAATCATTCATAATAGTCTTGTCCCAGCACCTTAATGTAATTGGCATAGGGATCTTCCGTACCCTGAAGCTGGCACTTTTCGCTTTTTAAAGCCTTTATATAGTCTATGATCTCCGCGGTTATCCTCTCGCCGGGGCAAATCACCGGTATGCCAGGGGGATATGCCATTACCATCTCTCCGCTTATCTCCCCTTCCGCATCTTCCAGTTTCACCACCTTCTTTCTGCTGTAGTAAGCGTCCCTGGGCGACACTATGAGATCAGGCATAATAGGGCTTCTCGTAGCGTTTTTAATCTCATGGCCTATGTGTTCTGACGCGATGCCCCTTAAACCGTCTACCAGTTTAGCTATAGATGTTTCATCGTCTCCAAGGCTTACTATGGCCAGTATATTGTAGAGGTCCGCCATCTCCACCTGTATATCGTATTTCTTTCTCAGAAGGGATTCCACCTCAAAACCCGTAAGGCCAAGCCCCATGACGTTCACGCCCAGCTTGGTTTCGTCAAAGGCGAAGCTGCCTGGCGTACCCGTCACCTCCTTGCCAAAAGCCCTGAGCCCTGGTATCTGGTTTATCTTGTCCCTGGCTTCCCTGGCCAACCGCAACACCTCTGTGAGCATCTCATATCCTCTTGTAGCCAGCTGTTTTCTCGCTACATCCAGCGATGCCATAAGGACGTAAGAAGCACTGGTGGTCTGGGTTAGATTTAAAACCGATTTGACATACCCGGGATCCAGTCTATCCCCTTTAAGCAAGAGCAAAGAGCTCTGGGTCATGGAACCCCCTGTCTTATGCATACTCACAGCGCTCATATCCGCACCAGCTCTCATGGCGCTTACGGGGAATTCCGGATGAAACCCCATGTGAGCGCCATGGGCCTCATCCACCAGGACCATCATATCGTTTTGATGGGCAATTTTTATAATTGATTCCAGATCCGACGCCACCCCATAATAAGTAGGATTTATGACAAAAACAGCCTTAGCGTAAGGATGTGCCTCAATAGCAGCTTTCACACTGGACACACTCATACCCATGGCTATGCCCAACTCTCTGTTTATCTCAGGTTGCACGTATACGGGTATAGCGCCGCTTAAAATGATACCGCCGATGGTAGACTTGTGGGCATTTCTGGGTATTATTATTTCATCGCCGGGCTCACAGGCGGCCATAATCATGGCTTGTACGCCACTGCTGGTCCCATTTACTAAGAAATAAGCGTAATCAGCGTCAAAAGCATCGGCAGCCAGCTCCTGGGTTTCTTTTATGACTCCCACCGGATTGCACACATTATCCAGGTCTTCCATGCCGTTGACATCTATCCACATCAGGTTTTCTCCTACGTAATCTGTAAACTCTTTAAGTCCTTTGCCGTGTTTATGTCCCGGCACGTGAAAGGCTACCGTCTGTCTTTCCCGATACCTCTTGAGGGCATCAAATAACGGCGTCTTATTTTGATCAAGTCTGTACATGTATCCGCCCCTTTCCTTTAAATAACGTATTAATTACAGCACAACTTTTGTGTAATTGCAATACTTTTTTTTATTTATTTTAGGGCTAAAAAGTGTATAAAAATAAATAAGACAGGCATTCAGCCCGTCTTACTTTAATGCAAATCTAATAGAATTGGCAAAGGCGTTAATAGTCTGTTCTATGACCTCGTAAATTTTAAACCTGAAAACCACCTGGTGGTTTTTTTCTTCATCTATCATATTCAGTTGTTCCTTGGTGAGCACCTTATTTAAATTTTCCTCCGCCTGAGCACTGGTCAACCCATGGGTAATATCCGTAAAGCACAGAGGTGGAAACATGACACACCACCAGTTTTTCCCCTTGCCATTGCCTAAAACTACCCTTAGCGCCTGGTAATTGCCTGGCGGAAGAACTATCGGGCCGTAGCTCTTGATGGGAAAATCAAACCTGCCAAATTGAACCTTTGCCCTGTAATTCATGCCGTTGTCTTTAAGTACTTTATTAGCTATGCGCTCTATGTAACCTAAATTGCTCTCTATAGTCTTCTTCGCCTTATCCAGGCTGTAATTTCCTTCGAACTTTGGATCCATAGCCTTTATGATGGCATCCCTTACCTTGAGCTTTACAGCTTGGTCAACGGCTGAGTCGCTGTTTGCTATTACGTGAAGCCTTATTAGCCTGTTAGCTATATCCGCCTTTTCTGCCCTATAGGAGCTGTACTGAAAACCTATCGTTACTATTATCGTTAACATCAATACCAGCGCCAGCTTTTTCATCTTAATCCCCCCGGTTACTATCGCTAAAATAATTATTGACAACCATCCCGATTTTTATACTACCTCACCAATCCGTTTCTCCTGAGGAATACCTTGGGGTGTATCACCACGTTTACCTCCGGGAAATAGCCATCATCCCAGTTGTCTTTGACCTTTTCCCATATAGAAGGGTAATATTTGCTCAGGAGGTCACCGGCGCCTATGACATCAACCCTGTAATTTTTCAGCTTGGCTACAGTGTGATTTACGTTCTCCTTTATTTTTTGCTCTGCAAGAGTCTGGACATCCCTCACAAACTGCTCTGTCATCACCTCATCCATTCTATCCAGTATATCGCCGCTTACGTCACCCTCAAACACGCTGTTGAGTATAAGGTATATTTTGCCGTTTTGAACCGCCAATCTCCTGGATGTCCTGGCGCTATATATCTGTATAGATACATTGACCCCTTTTCTTTTTACCACCACGCTTCCACCTTGCATCTGATTTTGCATTATTTCTACAGCGCCGTTCTCGAGGCCATTGAGCTCACCTACAATCCTGAATTTTTTTATAACAGCCGCACCCGCTATCTCCACGTCTTTTTTGGAATAAGACATCAAGGGGATAAGGCCATCGCCACCGGTGTTGTGAAACCCTATGATTATTTTCCCTATATCCCCTGTCCTGATGTTAGAGGTGATATTCTTATTGGAAAATACCCCGTCGATAAAAACCCCCAGTACGGGCTCATATTGAGGCGTTATCTCCATGACATCTTTTACGTCCCCTTTTACGCAAACCACGTTTACTTTTCTACTAAACTCGTGGTACCTCTCCAGCTCGTCCAAAACCTGCCTGAAGAGCATAGGGTCTTTAAGGATATTTTCTCCAAATATCACCACTTTGGTATGGCCAAAGTACAGCCTGTCATTTAACCTGGTTTCCACAGATCGAGCTATGTCAAAAATGCTATCTCCTCTGCCGCTAATTGTAAATTTGGGAGTGCCTTTGCCCCCGCCTCCCATCGGCGTGCTTATATAGGACTTTAAGTTAGGGAACGAAAAGAACACCTCTATATTTTTACCGCTCCCCTCTACCTTGTCAACGCCCATGGTAAGCACAAACGCCCTTTTATCTATCTCTACCTTATCCCAACAACCCGTAGCAGCAAACGCCACCGCAAAAATAAGCAGTGCGCAAAGCACCTTATGCCTCTTTTGCATTTCTATCGCCTCTCGAATTCTTAATCTTTGCGATAAGCAACAGAATCAACGGCACCGCCACTGTCAGTATAGCCGCTACGTACACGCTGACAGCTCTGAACACCTCAAAAGTCTGAACCAAATCCGCAGGCGACATGGCGACAATGTATATGACCGGCAACAATGCTATAACCGCGTAGTTGTACTCATGGGCCCTCACCACTCTGCTGAAGCCCAGCGACATTATGTAAAGAATCGTAGCGATGGTGGTAAAAACCGACAGCGTCCATATGCCTATCATGATACCTTCCAGATTCTCTATAAAAAAACCAGGAATACTGATTATCTTAGCAAGGGATATCACAGGCCATACCAGGTGAATTTCCTCCTTGGCTCCAAAAACGGCAGTGGTCAACAGGACCAGTGTAAGGTTAATGGCCGCGGCAACCCCTATAGCGTAAAAGGTATACCTTGTGCTTTCATGGGGTTTTTTGAGAAAGGGAATCAAAAACAGCATGGACTCAAAGCCCATAAAGAAAAAAGCCGAATACACGACACCGTCTATAAAAGCCCCAGGAGAAAACTTCATAAAAGGCAAAAGGTTGCTGAGGTCCGCATCCTTTAGCGTAGGCAGCAAAATCAGCGCCATAATAATGATAAACACGGGCAACATGATTTCACTCAACCGGGCTATAGGCTCTATGCCGTGCCTTACTATGTACACACTGGTCAGAAGCATCGTCATTATGACGATTTCCAACGGGGTATAGTACAACAAAAACATCTTTAGCACCTCAGCAAAAATCCTCACCTGAACCGCTGTAAAAAACGCAAAGTAAATGACCATAATCAGAGAGAGGATATTCCCTAAAAAACCCCCCACGATTTTTTTGCTGTACTCTACAAATGTGTCATTTATATACATCCTCCCTAGCCCTGTGACTATAACAGAAAACACCATAGCCACCAATGCCCCCAACACCACCAGCACCCATCCGCTGGCACCAGCTCGCGCTGCCACGTCCCGGGGAAAGCTGAGGCTGGCTATGCCCAGCATCTGTACTATCAGTGTGGCCGCCAATTGAACGGATGTTATCTTGTCATCATTTTTCATCATCCTGATTCGCCTCCGCGCTTCTCACCTTCTCATCCCTTTCATCGTCAATCCTCACCTTATCTTTTTGCTGTAAATAAACGGGCCTGTACTTCATAAATGGCAATGGCAATTTCACAACAATATCCGCCAGATCTCTTGAGGTATAGCTCATAAAGGAGGCGATATAAGGCACTCCAAAGCTCTTTAATATCACCATGTGAGATAGAAGCAAAATAGTCCCTATATATATGCCGTAAAGCCCCAACACAGTGGCCAGCAGCATAAATCCAAATGTCATCATCCGCAGGCTCAGGCTCAAGCTGTAATTGGGTATAACAAAGGAAGCCATAGCTGTAATAGCTACCACGATGACCATAAAAGGACTGGCGATTCCGGCCTGTACCACCGCCGACCCTATGACAATAGCCCCTACAACGCCCAACGTCTGAGATACAGGTGTAGGGAGCCTTATTCCTCCTTCTCTCAGTATCTCCAGTACCCCCATCATCATAAACGCCTCTACAAATGAAGGAAAAGGCACTGTGACCCTAGTAGCTGCTATATACAGCGCAAGGGTGGTAGGTATCATCCCAGGGTTGTACGACGTTACAGCGATATACAGAGCGGGCAGATACAGCTCAATCAATATACTCAAAAACCTCAACAGCCTTATCACGCTGGCAATAGGCCACCGCATGTAATAATCGTCAGGGGATTGGGTTAAAACGCTGATGGTTGCAGGAATCAACAGCGCAAAGGGGCTATTGTCCACCAGAAGGGCTACCCTTCCTTCATACAGCGCTGCCGCCACCTTATCCGGCCTCTGGGTCATCTCCAGCTGAGGAAAAGGCGAATACCAGCAGTCCTCAATTAGTTGTTCTATGTACCCACTTTCCAGCACGGCGTCGATTTTTATGGTGTTAAGGCGCTTTTTCACCTCATTCAACACATCTTCGTCCACTATGCCCTCAATATATCCTATAACTACATCGGTTTTGGAACGAGACCCCACCTGAACAGACTTTAGTTTAAGCTTGCTATCCCTTATCCTGCGCCTCACCAGTGCTGTGTTTACCCTCAATGTCTCCACAAAACCTTCCTGAGACCCTCTTATGGTCATTTCGGCTTCGGGCTGTGAGATCGACCGCATTTGCCACCCTCTGGTCTCTAAAACGATACCCCTGTCATAACCGTCCAGCAGCAAAACGGTAAGTCCCGAAAGCACATATACTATGATCTTTTCAACGTTCTGTACTTCTTTAATATCAGCAGCTGACAGCGAGGTATTCTTTATCAGCTCAAGTATATCTTTAATATCCTTTGTCCTTGGCCTGGCTTGCCTGGCGTCTAACATCAAGGATTTCATCACATGGTTATTTATAAGGTCTTTGTTGGCCATACCGTCGATGTAAATCAATGTCATCTTAAATTTCTGGTTTTCCCCAATAGCAAAGTCTCTGTACACGACGTCGTCGCAATCTTTAAACGCCTCTTTAAAAAGAGCTACATTTTCATTGAGATCTTTGGAAAGGCGCCGATCTCCGTTTTTTCCGCTGTTGTCTTTCCCTATAAGCCTCTTTATAAAATCCATCGGCAATCACCTTAAACCTAAACTCCTGATTATGTACATCGCAACAGCAAAGACGATATAAAAATATCCCATCTTTTGGGCTATGCTCGCGTCTTTTTTTAATTTTTTTCTCCTTAAGTTTTCACCATCCACAAACACTAAAAAAAGCCCTATTCCCGTCATCAACACAAGTGCATACAGGTCAAATCTCATGCCCACGTACTTTAAAACGGCGTTCAATTAATATCACCCTAAATTAGATTGGACATCCAATGCGAATTTTATGCGCAAAAAAAAAACACCTTTCGGTGTTTTCAGGCTGATTTAATGTAATTTTCCGCCATCTCCACGTCAGAGGGCTTATCCACATCATTCCCTATCTCCGGATATTCTGATATGACAGCCCTGGCATCAATGCCCAGCATCTTTGAGACCCGCTCTTCTACTTTGGGTATCGTAAGCCTACCCAACAAGAATTTCATCGTAAAAGACCAGCCCAACATCCTCACGAGCTTTATAGGCCTCTTGCGGTTTTCTATGACCTCATAGGCCATGTCCATGAGATTGTCTATAATGCGGGGATTCATATATATTATATTTCCACCGGTAAACGTTCCTTCCCGCAACCTGGCATACGTGCGCCTGGCTTTAGGAAACTTCTCCTTGTTCACCTCTTTTTTTACTATGGGATAGCAAAAATCCCCACCGATGGCTTTTGCCTTTTCTACAAAGTCGATGATAGCCTCAGGAGTTATCATAGGTATATCCGAGGTCAAAACCAGCACTCTATCCTGGTCGCCCAGGTACCTGACACCCAACAACAGGTTGTCCAGCATATTCCCACCCCCATCTAATACAGTGCAGCAATCGTCTCCTTCAAAAAGGGGTGAAAGACCGGCAGCGTTACCAACTACTACTATTCTGTCGATTATCCCCGATGCCTTAAGGGCATCGGTAACGTACAGTATCATGGGTTTGTCCTTTATCTTTAAAAGAGGTTTATCAGGAAGTTTATCGCCATCACCGCTGCCCGCCAGTACAATGGCATTTAACATAATAACAAGACCTCCTTATTTATCCTGGCTCAATTCTTTTATTACCTCATTCTGTATATTCTCTACATGCTTTATAGCCAGCTTTTTCGCCTGTTGAGCATTGCCAGTCTTTATTGCCTGCAGGAGTTCCCCATGTTCCTCCACCAGTTTATTTGCCCTTTCAGCCATATTCACATATATAATCCTGAAGCGGTGTATGTGCTCCTGTAGATTGGCCATTATCTGAATAAGCTTTTCATTTCTAGAAGCATTAAACACCGCATCGTGAAACTTCACATCACATTCTATTATACCCCGACTGTCCCCTTTTTCTACGTTCTCTTTGGTCTTTTTCAAAATTTCATTGAGGTTTTCGATCTCTTCTTTGGTTATCCTTTCTGCCGCCAGATAAGATGCCAGACCTTCCAATGTCTCCCTTACTTCAAACACGTCGATTATATCTTTAAGCGAGACATCAGACACAAAGGCGCCTTTGCGGGGAACCATGACCACGAGGCCCTCCAGTTCCAGTTTGCGTATAGCCTCTCTCACCGGAGTGCGACTTACGCCTAATTTTTCCGCCAGCTGCACTTCCATAAGTCTTTCACCGGGTTTTAACTCGCCTGTTATAATGGCATGTTTTATGTGCTCAAACACCAATTCCCTCAATGGTTTGTAGTTTTCCAGTTGAAACATCCCGCTATCCATTTGCACTCTCCTCGTCAATAGTTTTTGCTAAAAAAGCCGTATAAACGCGGCTCAGCGCTTCATACGCCTTCCGGGCGCTCTTTTCATCCATGTATACACCATAAACAGCCGTTCCACTGCCGCTCATAAGGGCTGTCTCACACCCTGTATCCATCAAAGCCTCTTTTATCTCTTTGACCTTAGGACAAATCTTCATCGTCACGGCTTCCAGCCCATTGGAAGCCAATTCACATATTCTCTTCAAATCGCCGTCCTGGATCGCTTTTACCTGCCCTAAAACATCGGGGTGCAAAGGATCCACCAGTTGGTCATACAACTGGTATACAACCTCGGTGGACGCAGATGCATCAGGCTTTACTAATACTATATGAAATGGAGGTGTCTTCAATGGCACGAGCTTCTCTCCTACACCGCCTGCGAAAGCCGTACCACCTCTCACGCAGAAAGGCACATCAGCTCCCACTTCCAGCCCCAATGCCTGCAGATCCTCGCCTTTTAAATTCAGCCTGTACAGCGCGTTTATGCCTTTTATCACAGCAGCAGCATCAGCACTTCCGCCTCCAAGGCCAGCGGCTACAGGTATGCGCTTATGGATGTGAATTTTGATGCCGCCTTCCAATCCAAATTTCTTAATCATTATATCCGCTGCCTTGTAAGCGGTATTTCTCTTATCGCAGGGTAGTTTGACGCCATCACAGGTCACTTCTATCCTTGTGCCTTCCTTTTTTATTTCCAAAGCATCCCATAAATCGATGCTCTGCATCACTGTCTCAATATTATGATAGCCATCGCTTCTTTTGCCCAACACATTTAAGGAAAGGTTGATTTTAGCATATGCTTTTATCCTCAATATCAACACCTTACACCGGGATTTTCTTGTATATATTATACAACACATTTTTAAAAAAGTGTATACAAAAAAGTATTCCGCGAGGGAATACTCGATCAACAAATGCTATAGGAATTTCTTTGGTATTATCAGCTTTAATCCAGATTTTATGTCTTCCCGCTGCACATTGTTGTGTTCCAGTATGTCGTCCACTGTGGTACGGTACTTTTTGGCTATATCCCACAGCTCATCGCCTTTTTGAACCATGTAAACCGTTATACTGGGCCTTTCAGGCTGAACCACATCCAGTTCCTCTACTCCTGTGACCAGCTGTATCTCCCGATCTGCGTACACCGTAACCTCTACGTCCAGCAAGGATTTTAACTCCAACTGCCTGGATGTCTTGAGTTCGTAAGCGGACTTACTTCCTATAATCCCTACATAGGCTACTGCATCCTTTGTAGCACCTGGCACATCTGTCACCACGTTAAAAGGTATCTCCTGGATCTCCCCTGTCACCACCGTGTCCCCTGTAGATGTCATGTATACAGCAGCGACCTGCAAGACGCCGTGGGACACTACTTTGCCATCGGACACTGAGTAGTCTATTATGACAGGCCTTATACTGACATCGTACATGCTGGTAGCAGGCTGTATCAGCGTCAACGTGTCCTTTACCTCTACCTGGGAGTTTTCCCGTCCAACGAGTTCTCTGCACCTGTAGGCGCTTTTAGACAAGCGCGTAGCTCTCATAGGGCTGTACGCATCTACAATAACTTCCCGCTCATCCTCTCGATAGACTTTTGCCACACACTTTAAGAGAATTTCTGCGTTTATTATCCTGTTTTTTCCTTCTGCATCCTCTGCCACCCTAAAACTGGTGTCATCCACGTAAAACCTGACCTCGGAAGACATACCCTCTTCAGCGCCTTGCACATCCGTTTCCTGCGCAAAGGGCAATTCATATACTGCCTTTTCCAGCGGATGCACAGATTCACCGGTATAATACATTACGTCCAGTGAAACATATCCTTCAGCCGTAACCTTTCCTGACGTCACTACCACTTTCTCTACGACTACATCTATGCCAGCTTTAATGATTTCAGATATATCCAGCTTATTTTGTGGTAGTTCCAGCTCTTCCCTTATTATGTCCTGGGATGTCCCTTCCCCCAGCGTATTGCTTATCTTTATGTTTTCTCGAAGGATCTGCATATCAGGAAGTCCCGTTATATCTTCTATAACGTCTACACTTTTTCTCTCCAATACCTTCACGTTTAAATCCACCAAGACATTGAGGGAAATCTTTCGGGCGTTGACTATAGCGGCATCAGCGCTCTCAACGGTATCAGAGACCTCGCATATCATCTTGGCCTCCGCTCCTTTTACGTCCACGTACTGGGTATAAGGTATATGGGCCTCAACGCACTCTATCAGCTTGTCTGTATCTCCTGTATACAACACGCTGCAATCAAGCATTCCTTCAATCACAGCCTTGCCCTGGATCGTTTCCTGTCTTATTATGTTATTGCGAGCTGATACCGAAAGTATCTTATCTACGTCGGGCCTGTTATCTCCGATAACTATATCGTGGGAAATTAAAGCCTGATATCTATTCTCACCTACAACCTGTTCCACCACCATGTTCTCTTTTAGCAATTCCAGCGCCATATCTTTACCCTCCCATTGCATACTGTTATATAGTATGGCGTTGGATTAAAAAATATGACAAAAATTAAAGACCAGTTTCAAACTGGCCTATTTTTTACATACACGCTATCTTTCTATTGTCATTTACCAACGTGAGCTCTATGGTCTCCGTCAATATATCGGAATAGCTAAAAGTCACCCTCCTGCACATACCTGGTGCGTCCAACCTCACTACAAATATGCTGGGATATGTCTTTTCCAGAATACCCTCCCTTATTACGGTTTTCTTGCGACCTCCATTGGTCTTTAGCTGGACCCTTTCGCCAATATGGTTATCTATATCTCTCTTTATGGCGATGAGAGCACTTTTATCCGCCACCGACATCACCTCACTTTTATGCTCTATATATTTTATCACACGTTTTTTAAAAAGTCAAACTTTTTAAAATTTAAACAATCAATTGGCTCTTGGGAAACCCATTTCTGTACTTACCCCTGGTCTGCAAACCGCCGATGCCGTTAATCCCCGTTATGGTATTGGCTATGATGTCCTT
The DNA here is from genome assembly GCF_000427425.1 of Caldanaerobius polysaccharolyticus DSM 13641. Classification (NCBI taxonomy): domain Bacteria; kingdom Bacillati; phylum Bacillota; class Clostridia; order Thermoanaerobacterales; family Thermoanaerobacteraceae; genus Caldanaerobius; species Caldanaerobius polysaccharolyticus. Next base: position 579,110 of record NZ_KE386495.1, read on the forward strand.
TGGGGATATTACGCTGTCAATACTCGTATAGGCGATTTTTTCGCATATAAAAACAGGATCTAGGGCGTGTATTAACACCCTTCTTGGGGAGCTGGCGTAATTGGCCCCCGCCTGTATAAGCGCCTCATAATGGGATTGGCAGGCACCTGCAAATATCACCAAATCGTCCAGCGAGGGCTCAAACTCCCTGGCTTTCTTCACGGCCTCCACAAAATACTTGGAATTGCGGTAACTGTTTAAATCGTTAAAGTCGTTCCTGTGCTTTATTATGCCGTCATGTCCAGTCAAAACCAATATATCAGGTGTATAAGACCTCAGCAAATCAAAAACCACATCAGGTTGTCTTTTCTCCTCCACGTTCACGCCAACAACATCCACGTTTAGCTGCCTGTAAGTGTCAAGGCATATATTGAGGTACTCATTGTCCCCGTCTATGTGCAATACCTTGCCGGGTTTTGAAAAAACCTCCTCTCCCCTGGAACCATCAGCACATTTTTTTTTTCGACTTCTCCTGCGCCGACGAGTGCACTGAGGTACATCCCGCTCTTTTAATATCTTGTTTATCATCTCCTCAGCTTGTCTAGAAAATTCTTGATCAAATTCGTTCATCCTGGTCATGGGCTGCGGCTCCAGGTCTTCTTCAGGGGCGTCTGCCATTATCCTCACATTGACTCCCCTCAAAATATAGTTTTTTACTCCTTTTACGCTGAGGATATCGCATATCCTAAAAAGTATATCGCTGTTGTAGGATTTTCTCGTCACCAAATCCCCTATACGAAATTCCCTCATACAGCCTCCCCCTTATTCTGGCTTTTAATGGTGTGGTTTCTCAATAATAATATATGGACTTTGGGACTATCCTGACATTAAAAAAGAAGCAGTTTTACTGCTTCTTTAATCCTCCATCTGTTTACCTAAAAAGGAAGCACCTGTTTCTGCCAGTTTCAACTCCAGTTCTCCAAGGGGCTCTCCTGCCTCTCTGGACTCTATGATAACCGCCCCTATGCACTCTCCTCTGGACATAATGGGGGCAATGACCTGGGAAAAAGGCTCTGTTTCACCTTCGCATATCTTTATGGTATCGCCTTCGCCTCCATTGCCCAGCACCACGCTTTTCCTTACCATCATGAGCTTTTCCAGCTCGGGGCTTATGGACCTATCTATAAACTCTTTTTTAGGCGCTCCTGCCACAGCAATTATAGAGTCGTTGTCTGCAATGTATACAGGGCGCTTTGTAGATTGATACAGGGACTCAGCGTATTGCTGCGCGAAATCGCTCAGCTCTCCAATAGGCGAATACTTTTTTAGTATGATCTCGCCTTCCCTATCGGTAAATATCTCCAGCGGATCGCCCTCCCGTATCCTCAAGGTGCGCCTTATTTCCTTTGGAATAACTACTCTTCCGAGGTCATCTATACGCCTTACTATTCCCGTTGCTTTCAACATCGCAACCTCCTTTGAGAAATAATTATTCGATTTACCATTAGTATTTATCTTTTACTAGAATTTATTCCAAAAGAAGGCGCATCATTTATTTCCGATTTTTACGCTATTTATCACCCTCTGGTTTTTCTTTATCTTGGCGTTTTTCCTCCACTGGTCCACAAGCTTTCGATATTCATCATCCCTCTTTTGAGCCAATAACTTGTCCTTTATCTCGCCTTTTACCTGGTCAAAGGTCTTCTGAGGCTGAATTTTTTTATCTGTTACCTTTATAATATGATAGCCAAATTGGGTCTCTACAGGCTGGCTTATCTCACCGGGTTTCAACGCAAACGCAGCCTTTTCAAAAGTGGGATCCATAGTGCCATAAGTAAATGTGCCAAGATCTCCTCCTTTGTCTTTGGTCTGGGTGTCAATAGAGTACTGCTTGGCCAGCTGTGCAAAGTCCGCTCCCTTTTTTAGTTTCTGCTCTATCTCATCTGCAGTCTTTTTGTCGCTGACCAGTATGTGGCTTGCGGTAACCGTGTCTGGTTTAAACTCCAACTTGTGTTCGTCGTAATACTTCTTCTCCTCTTGTTCGGTAACAGTAACATCGGCTGTTACTTTTTGCTCCAGCTTTTGTATTGTAAGCAATTTTCTGTACGTATCTTTTAATTGGGCGACCAGCTTATTTCTATCCAGCTTCTGGTCTTTTAATATCTTATTAAAATTGTCTTTCCCTCCGGCGTAAGTTTCATACATACTCACCTGATCGTTAACCTTTTTCTCCACTTCTTTGTCGGTAACGCTTATCCCCTCTTTTTTAGCCTGTTGAAGCTGCACCTTTTGCAATATCAGGGATTCCAAAACCATGGTCTTCAAGGAATCCCCCAGTTTTTGCCCTTGATACGTGGCATTCCAGTCCTGCTTGCCCTGGCTTTTTTCAATGCTGTCCACCTGGGCATTTAACTCTTCCTGAAATTCAGCTCTTGTAATCGGCTCCCCATTTACTGTGGCTACGACGTTATTGGAAACGCATCCAGTCAATAGCGACAGAATAACAGCAGCCGCGATAAATAGAAAAGCTGCTTTTTTTATCAAATACACCCACTCCTTCTAACATTTTACATTTACGCTCGCGTTTAAGTATACAATAATTATATATTACTCCCATCACAAATACAATTTCACATATGTTACAAATTATTGGGCCACAGCAACTGGTTGGTCCTGAAGGTTTTTTAACTTAAGCAAAAACTCCTGCAGCTCTTTCAGCATAACAGAAGGCTTTTGAGACACTTTCAGCGAAATATGCGGTTTTTCACCGGCACTGTACATCAGTTTGCCTCTGTACTCCTTTACTAAAAAATCCGGCAGGTACAGCTGATCCTTTGGGTAAAGCGCGACGGTGTCTCCTCTTTGCACCACAGATATGATGCCGTTGCACCGGGCAAGGTACTTTATATACGCAATAGCTATAAGGTTTCTGGTAGGCTGTGGCACATCGCCAAACCTGTCCAACAGCTCATCCTCCACATCTATGACGTCATCTTTGCTGTTTATGGCGGCTATCTTCTTGTACATCTCTAGCTTTTGCTTCTCATCGGCTATATAGTTCTCATCGATATAAGCGTTTACGTCCAGGTCTACGCTTACCTCTACTTCCTTCTCCACAGGTTCTCCCTTGAGCTCTTTTATTGTCTCCTCCATCAGCCTCATGTACATGTCGTATCCCACTGTGATCATGTGACCATGCTGCTCCGCACCTAATATATTCCCTGCTCCCCTGATCTCCAGATCCCTTAGAGCCAGCTTAAATCCCGAACCAAATTCTGTAAATTCCTTTATCGCTTCCAGCCTTTTTTCCGCTTCCTGCGACAGGACTTTATCCTTTCTGTACGTGAAATAAGCATACGCCAATCTGTTGGATCTTCCCACACGGCCTCTCAGCTGATACAGCTGGGATAGGCCAAAATGATCAGCGTCATACACGATAATAGTGTTCACATTGGGTATATCCAGTCCTGTCTCTATTATAGTGGTAGAGAGAAGAACGTCGTACTGACCTTCATAAAATTTAAGCATGATGTTCTCCAGCTGCCTTTCACTCATCTGACCATGGGCCACGGCTATGCTGGCTTCGGGCACCAGTTGCGCCAGGTATGCAGCCATGTTGTTAATGCTGGCGACCCTATTGTACACAAAATAAACCTGTCCACCCCTGTTGAGCTCCTTTAAAATGGCGTCCCTGATGAGAGCGTCGTTGTACTCCACCACATAGGTCTGGACGGGAAACCTCTCTCCCGGAGGGGTCTCCAGTAAGCTCATATCCCTTATGTTCAAGAGGGACATATAAAGAGTCCTGGGTATAGGGGTGGCCGTAAGCGTGAGCACGTCCACGTCCTTCTTCAATTGCTTTATGCGCTCTTTGTGCCTTACGCCAAATCTCTGCTCCTCATCTATAATGAGCAATCCCAGATCGTGAAACGAGATGTCGTTTTGCAAAAGCCTGTGGGTACCTATGACCACGTCTACAGTGCCGTTTTTTATGCCCTTTATGGTCTCTTTTTGCTGCTCTTTTGATCTGAAGCGACTGAGCATATCCACTTTTATAGGGAAATCCTTAAACCTCTTGGTAAAAGTGTTGTAGTGCTGCTCTGCCAGTATAGTAGTAGGGCACAGCACCGCCACCTGTTTGCCGCTGATGGCCGCTTTAAAGGCAGCCCTTATAGCCACCTCGGTCTTGCCGTACCCTACATCGCCGCACAGCAGCCTATCCATGACCTTGTCTGACTCCATATCGGCTTTGACTTCCTGGATGGCCTTTAGCTGATCAGGAGTCTCTTCATAAGGGAATTGCTCTTCAAACTGTTTCTGCCACGGGGTATCCTCAGGATACGCGTAACCTTTCGCCGCACTTCGCTCCGCGTACAGCTTTATCAGTTCAGATGCTATATCCTTTATGGACTGTTTCACCCTGTTTTTAGTCCTGGCCCACTCATTTCCTCCCAATCGGTTGAGCTTTGGCGGAGCATCTTCGGACCCTATATACTTCTGTATCATGTCCAGCTGATCCGCGGGCACGTACAGTTTGTCTCCCCCGGCGTACTGAATGTACAGGTAGTCTCTGGTAATGCCATCTACCTGTATCTTGTTCATGCCCACATACCTTCCGATGCCGTGATTTACGTGGACCACGAAATCCCCTGGCTTCAACTCAGCATAGCTTTTTATCCTGTTCTCCTTTTTTGCGGCAAAACTCTTTTTCTTCCTGGACGCTCCAAAAATCTCCTCGTCGCTTACCACAGCAAACTTTATGTCAGGGTATTCAAAACCTTTGCTCAGGGTGCCAGGGAACACCACTACTTCGCCCTTCTGGATCTCCCCTTCGGCGGTATCCTTGTAATGGCATTCTATGCCTTCTCCTGCCAGGCTATCGCAAAGGGAAATCCCCCTGTTCTGCCCTCCCGAGAGCAATACCACCCTATAACCCATCTTTCGCCACAGGTTTAACTCTTCTACCAGCATGTCTATTTTATAGTGAAAAGGATGCATTGCTCTTGCAGTAAAGCTTACAAAACCTTTAGGGCTGAAGCCACTCAAGGATTTCATAAAGGGATTGTAAATAACCATAGGGCCTGATTGCAACCTCGCCGCTATTTCTTCGTAGGGTGCCATCAGAGAAGACTGGCCAGGAAGAACCTCGCCTCTTTCCAGCAGGGCCTTGAAATTTTCCTCAAACTCAAACCTTACGCTCTCAGCCGCTTGTCTGACCATATCAGGTTCGTCCAAAACAATCAATGCCTCTCCTATATAGTCCAGAAGCGTAGCGGCATAAGGAAATAAATAGTTGAGGAAAATATCTATATCTGAAAAAGCTATATTATTTTCAAAGCATTCGATGTACTCATTGATTTTATCCGATAACCTCTTTGCCGCATCAGGGGCCATGGCCTTGAGCTTATCCTCCTGACTGGCCAGTTCTTTCGCCATAGTTGTCGTGGCTCTCTTTACAACCTCTTGAGTTATCACCAGTTCTCTGGCGCAAAACAGCCTGACGCTATCTACCACCTGTTCGGTGCGCTGGGAAATGATATCAAAAATCCTTATGGAATCGATCTCGTCGTCAAATAGCTCTATTCGATAGGGCTTTTCTTCAGTTACCGGGAAAAAATCTATGATCCCGCCTCTGACACTGAATTGCCCTTTACCTTCGATCATATCCACCCTTTCATATCCCATGCTCACCAGCAGAGATGAAAGTTCACTTAAATCCACCACATCTCCCACTCTTAGCGTTTTAAGGGCTTTTTTCAAATTCTCCGGCGGCGCCAATCTGCTGAGCAATGCCTCTATAGAGGTCACCACGATTAAGTCATCGCCGTATAAAAGTTTTTCTATCACAGAGAGCCTTTTCCCCGTGATTTCATTGCTTTTGGCCTCGACTTTATAAAACACGGTATCTTTTGATGGGAAGTATTCCACGTTATCAGCAAAAAGCGCAAAATCTCCTGCCACTTTTCTGGCTTGAAGGTCGTGGGGCACCACGTACAACAACCTCTTGCCTGTCATGCGGTGTAAAGCATAGGCTACGTGTACCCGCTGGGTTTCAGTAAGTCCCGTTGCCAGGACAGGGGTATTTCCATCGTTTACGTTGTTCCACAACAGCTGAAATTCATTTAATTCCTTCAGTGGCTCAATCCACAAGTCTTTTACCTCCCATCATAATGATGTTCCATACGGAGTGCATCAAAGCAGCCAGAGCTACCGCATATATTATATCTACGTACGCACACGCCTTAAATGTTCCATAACCCAAAAGCCCATGGGTAATCACGCTCAAAGCCGCTGACCGAGCGTTTGCTTTTTTGCCTGCGTTAAAATAATCCCAAACGCCTTCAGCCACACCAAAAGCGGTGTGGCTGAGTACAATATCGCCTCTTAGAAACACAGCAAGATAAGTCTTTAAAAACTCCTCTACCAGAGGGGCGACAAACACCACCGAATACCTGCCTACAAACCTGGATGCCACAAGGTTTACCACATAAGCTGCACCAGCAGCCAATACACCTGCTATCAACCCCATGTTTTCAACCCGTTAAACTTGTTCATGGCTTGGTAAACGGAATCAGATATAATGGTTTCTATAGCATCACAGGCCCTATCCACAGCGCAATCCACTATCTTGCGCTCTTCATCCGAAAATCGCCCTAGCACATGGCCCACCATGTCCTTATCACCCGAAGGCATCCCTATTCCAACCCTCACCCGTGGAAATTCCTCACTTCCCAGGTGGTATATGATAGACTTCATGCCGTTGTGGCCTCCAGCACTTCCTTTGGCTCTCACCCTGATTCTACCTACATCCAGGTCCACATCGTCATATACTACAATGAGCCTGCAAAGAGGCAAGCTCATGTCTCTTACCGCGTCAACTACAGACCTTCCGCTTTCATTCATATAAGTAGATGGCTTAAGCAATATCACTTTTTCTCCATTAAAGCAGCCTTCGCCTACAATGCCTTTGTACCTTATGTGCTTTATCTCCACAGACCATCTTTCTGACAGCCTGTCTACTACATCAAAGCCCACATTGTGACGGGTCCCTTGGTACTGGGAACCCGGATTGCCCAATCCTACGATTAAATACATTTAAGACCTCCTGCAACGCTTTACTGCTTCTTTTCATGTCCTCATCCAGTACTTATATTATACAGTGTAATTAAAATTAATGCAAATAAACGCAAGCGCTATTGAGATTGTATCAGCTTGATCCTGAGATTTAAAGTCCTTCCATCCCTCCAAACTGTTACCGTCACTATATCTCCTACTTTATGCTTTTCTATTACGCTTTGAAGCTGCTGTATGGTCTTTACAGTAGTCCCATCAACCGCTGTAATCACATCACCAGGGCTTAAACCTACCATCTCAGCAGGCGATCCTGGTTGCACGTCCTGTACGTACACTCCCTGGGGAATATTATACGCTTTAGCAAGCTGGCTGGTTACCGTAGCTCCTACAATGCCTATCATAGGCCGCTGTATCTTGCCATACTTGATGAGGTTTTCTATGATAGGCTTAGCAGCATCGATAGAGATAGCAAAACCCATGCCTTCTACATTCGTACCCTGGCTCTCAAACAACCCAAAGGGATCTGACTGAGAACCTGTACTGGTAAGCTTAACGCTGTTAATACCTATGACCTCTCCCTTGTAATTTACCAACGGCCCGCCGCTATTGCCTGGGTTTATAGCCGCATCCGTCTGGATAAGCGGTAGGCTCTCTACATCGGTATCCAGCTTTCGATTAAGCCCCGAGATCACACCGGCTGTAACCGTATCTGCAAACGCGTCACCCAGCGGATTGCCTATGGCCACTGCCAGCTCTCCTACCTGCACCTTGGAGGAATCCCCCAGCTTAGCGGCTGGAAGCCCTGTAGCATTTATTTTTAACACAGCCAGATCTGTTCTGGCATCAGCTCCAACCAGCTTAGCCGTGTATTGTTTGCCCTCGGTAGTCTTAACCGTTATGACGCTGGCCCCGTCGATGACGTGGTTATTGGTGACGATATACCCGTCAGAACTTATTATTATGCCCGAGCCGCTGCCTCGCTCAACCAGCTGGCTGCGAAGACCATTGGAAGCCTGTACGCTATTGGTTATACCAACCACCGAAGGAGAGACCTGTTTGGCCACCTGCACTACCAAATCCCATGGATTGGTACCGCCATTTAACTGCAGGCTTACAGGCTGAAAGTTAGGCTGTATTATAGCTGTCTTGGTGGTTTGATTAGAAGGCATAATCTGAGGCGCAGCGTAAACCACTACCAGTCCCCCTATAATAGCTCCGATTAACGCCGTCAAAAAGTATCTGATGAAGCCCTTTTTCTTTTTAACGGGCCTTACCTCTGCCATGATCTCGGTATACCTTTCATTGTCAAAATCATTAAACATCAAAAATACCTCCTTTTTTTCTTCCTTTTGCTATCATTATAGTAGGTATTTTTGACAAAATTATTAACGAACTGTAAAAATATTATTATAATATTCCACCGTTTCCTTTAAACCCTGCTCCAACCTATACCGAGGTTGCCATGACAGTACTTCCTTTGCCCTTTTGTTGTCCAGATAACTGTTCATTATATCGCCTTTTCTCGGCGGCTGATACTGGGGTTCTTGATTTGACATGGTGAGTTCCTTCAATAGACTAAACAGGTAGTTGATGGTCACACATTTATTTGTGCTTATATTCAATATCTCTCCATCCCCTGCTTTCAACGCCCTGTAATTAGCCTCTGCTACATCTTTGACGTATATAAAGTCCCTGGTTTGCTCACCATCTCCGTATATAATAGGCTTTTTGCCGTGCAGAAGCCTGTCAATGAAAACAGCTACAACGCCGCCTTCCCCTGTATAATCTTGTCTTGGCCCATAGACATTGGCATATCTCAGCACAGTGTAATTTAATCCATATAGCTCTTTATACACATAAAGGTAGTGCTCCACCGTATGCTTGGCCACGCCGTAAAAAGAAAGAGGTTGTACCCTGTGGGACTCATCTATCCCCAGGTACAGAGGATTCCCGTAAACCGCGGCAGAAGACGCGTATATAAATTTCTTTACGCCGTAACGCACGCACTGCTGTAGGAGGTTTACTGTCCCCAAAATGTTGACAGAAGCGTCGTACAATGGGTCCTCTATAGATTTTTGAACGCGGATCTGAGCGGCATGGTGGATGACGTAATCGGGCTTTTCTCTCTCAAAGACCTCCTCTATGCTACGGTCTCTCACATCTGCTCTATAAAAGCGGGCAGCTTTGTGGACATTCTCCTCTTTTCCTGTGATCAATGAATCCAACACCACTACGTCGCATCCTCTCTCTATGAGCAGGTCCACTAAATTAGAGCCGATAAAACCAGCTCCCCCTGTCACCAAAACCTTCATAAACACTCAACTCCTTTACCTGTGCAATAAACACTGCTTTTCAGCTGATGGATGCCCAGCTGTACAATCCTGGGTTCTCCCATTATGTCAATCCTGACCCGGGCCCTCTGCTTTCTGCTGTCTACGTCCACAATATGCCCTTCCAGTCCCTTGAGGGGGCCATCCACAACCTGTACCAGGCCACCTATGTATATTATCGTGGAATAGTCGATAATTTCCGATCTCTCCGTGAGAGACAAAACGACCTTCATCTCATCGTCAGGAACAGGAATAGGATAGCAGTCATTTTTTAACACGCCGATTATACCGGGTGTTTCTGCTATCCTATAGTAATTGACGTTATTCATATGGAGGTAAACAAACACGTAGCCGGGGAAAACGGTCTTTAAAACCACCACTTGTTTCCCCTTTTTTCTCTCTACGAGTTTTCTCCTGGGAACCAGTATGCTTATATCATTACCAGCAAATCGCCTGTTTAACGCCTGCTTAACGTTGAGTTCATTGCCGCTCTTGGTGTATACCACGTACCAGTTCTTCATAATAGACCCTGGAAAATCCCAGGCCTCCTCTCCCATTGTCTTACTGCCTTTCTTTTATTATACCACATGAATATGTCACTGTGTGTCGATAACTGTCTCAAGCGTTGCGTTCGTATATCATCCTGAGGCCTTCCAGCGTAAGCAGGTTATTCACCTCATTTATAGTTTTAGACTCTTCGGCTACCATTCTGGCCAGCCCCCCTGTAGCCACCACAAAGGGCTCTTTATCTTTGCTCAGCTCTTTTTTCATCCTCTCCACAATGCTGTCCACCAGGCCCACGTAGCCGTACACAATCCCCGCCTGCATGGCTTCAACCGTAGACCTTCCTATGATGCTATCAGGTTTTACCAATTCTACCCTGGGAAGTTTGGCTGCTCTCTGAAAAAGGGCCTCAGCGGATATCAGTATACCCGGGGCTATAGCACCTCCCAGATACTCACATCGCTCGGTGACAGCGCAAAAAGTCGTAGCAGTGCCAAAATCAACGATAATCACAGGCCCTCCGTAAAGCTCGTAAGCGGCCACCGCGTTTACAATCCTGTCAGCTCCGACCTCCCGGGGATTATAGTACCTTATATTAAGCCCTGTCTTTATGCCTGGACCCACTATCATTGGCCTTTTATGCATGTATTTAATGACAGTAGCCTCAAAGGTATGCATGATAGGAGGTACCACTGATGACACTATCACCGCATCAACGTCTTCCAGTGAAAGCCCCCTATCTGCAAAAAGGCTTTTTATGAGTATACCAAACTCATCAGAGGTCTTTCCTCTATCAGTTGAGATCCTCCAAAAATGAAGCAGTTTTTTGCCCTGATACACGCCAAACACGATATTGGTATTGCCTATATCAAATGCCAACAACATAAAAACACCCCGCCTTCTAAGCAAATTTCACAGCGTTTATCACCGATCGCCTGACAGCCTCTACCGCTGCCGCGCATATGGACATAAACATTTTATCTGAAACAGGGGCTTTTGTCCCTGTAGACAATGCAAACATGGTGTCGCCATCGCTCATGGTGTGAACAGGTTTTATGGCCATGGCAAGGCCGTCATGGGATATAGATGCCAGTTTATTTGCCTGTTCCTTTGTAAGCGCTCCATCTGTGGCCACAACACCGATAGTGGTGTTACACCCTTTCAGTTCGCCGGATATGTCTTTTAAATCCCATACAGCCCCAAATTTTAAAAGGTATTCTGCCGTGTTTATAAAGCCCCTCTCTCCCCTGGCCCCTGCGATTATAGTACCTTCATCGTATACATCCCCAAGGGCATTTACCACTACAATAGCCCCCACGGTTATACCTCCCAGGGATATGGAGGCAGTCCCTACACCTCCTTTGTCTGCACATTTCATGCCTAGTATCTTGCCTATTGTAGCCCCTGTGCCAGCTCCCACAGTGCCTTGAGGCACGTCCCCTTCTGACGCATCGACACACGCCCTGTACCCCATCGCTTCATCAGGTCTCCTTTTGGGATCTCCTATGCCCAAATCGTATATCACCGCTGCTGGAACTATGGGAACTTTAGCGTAAGCAGTATCAAAGCCTATGCCTTTTTCCTCTAAATACCGCATGACTCCCGCTGCGGCATTTAGCCCAAAGGCGCTACCCCCTGCCAGGAGAACGCCGTGGACGTGCTGCACCAGGTTGGCAGGCCGCAAAAGGTCTGTCTCCCTGGTGCCAGGAGCTGATCCCCTGACATCTACGCCGCCTACAGCACCTCTCTCGCACAGCACCACAGTACATCCCGTCATGGCCTTGTAGTCAGAAGCGTGGCCTACTTTTATGCCTTCTACATCGGTTATGGCATTAAACATACCCGAGCACCCCTCTCACCGACACCTCGCCGGCAATTACCGCTTCAGTGCTGCCATCCTGCTTCTTTACAATAAGTGCTCCCCTATCATCGATATCCACCGCCAAAGCGTCAAACCCACCGCCTTTTTCCATCACCCTTACCGGCCTGCCAATGGTAACAGATAGCTTTTTGCAGTCCTTAATTATATCCGGAAAATCACCTTTTAAAAAACCCTCGTAAAGTTTTTCAAAATTGTTCAACACCTCAGCCAGCAGTGCCTTCCTGTCCACAACGCCATCGTTCTGGTTTGGCATGGTCTTTTTTCTCTCAATCAATAAGGATGTAGCTACATCCTTTAATCCCTCAGGAAATCTTTCATTATTCACGTTTATCCCTATCCCCACCACCACGGAATTCACAGCATCGATTTCCGCGCTTAACTCTGTCAATATACCGCAAACTTTTCTGCCGTCCATTATTATGTCGTTAGGCCACTTAATGCCAGCGTTAATCCCCACTGCGCTTTTTATAGCTCTAGCTACAGCCAGCGCTGCTACATGGGTCAAGCGCGGTGCTTCTTGAGGCGTTATATCGGGTTTTAAATACAGCGACATCCAGATACCTTGACCCTTCGGCGATACCCATGCCCTGCCTGTCCTGCCTCTACCTGCCGTTTGCTCTTCTGCCACCACAACGGCGCCTTCAGGAGTGTTTTCCGGGAGAGCCTTTGCCTGTGTATTGGTAGACCCCACTGTGTTAAAGTAAAAGTAATTTCTACCTATGTACTTTGTCTTAAGGTAAGGTTCTACCTCATCGTAAATGAGTATATCAGGCTCTTTAATCAGCATGTATCCCTTTTTTGTAGCAGATTCTATGACGTAACCCATCTCTCTCAGAACGTTGACGTGTTTCCATACGGCAGTTCTGGATACGCCCATCCTATCGCAGATCTGCTGTCCCGAAACGTAAGCGCCTTTGTTCTCTTTTAATATCCTGAGCAATAGGTTTGTCTCTTGTGCCATAATACATTCCTTCTCCCTGCGCTTTTTATCAAAAAACTCAAAAAGCTGGATATATTATAAGAGCAGGCTTAAAGCCTGCTTATCTCAATATCAACCGCTGTTTCTCATGCGCTTTATAGCTTTAACTATAGTTGTCGTCAGGAGCATGGCTACTATTACCTCAAAAATCCCGTTTTTCAAGGCGATGCCCCAAGCCACCTGCGGCGTAAGGTACTTAAAAGCCACCGCCATGGTCAGCACCCCTGCGGTATTGGTAAAGGTTCCCGCCGCAGCTGCCAAAGGCGTATTCTTAGACCACCTGTATACCACATATGCCACGACTCCTATAAAGATCCTGGGAATAATAGCAACCCTGGGATCTGCAAACAGCGGTGTGGTAGACCTCAAAAAGCTGGTAAGTCCGAAGATCAACCCTATAGCAGCACCTACATACGGTCCTTCCAGCACACCGCCTATGATAGCTGGAATGTGCATCGTGGTAGCCGACGCAATACCCAAGGGTATATATCCCAGTGGCGTCATGCTCAACACGATAGACAATGCCGACAACAGACCCGCCGTGGTCAGCTGCTTGGTCTTTGCCAGTGCCCTGGCATTGCTCTTGATCACCTGATTCACCTCCGTTCCAGTTCCTTTCAGGATACCGGACGATCTTAAATTGAAAGCACTCCAATTTACGCCTCGTCCTGTCCGGCTCACATCGATACCGGCAAATATATTATACATTTTACGCCTAAATCATTCAACCGTGACTAAACAAATAACGACCTTAAAGTATCAATAAGCAACATCACGTTAAAGTAAGTGACTATCGAACCCACGGTCCACAGGAGAATTTTGTCCAACGCGCTGTTAGCATACTTACCCATTACCCTCTGCGACGATGTCAGATAAATCTGCGTGAAAACAGTCAGCGGCAGCTGAACGCTTAAAAAAAGCTGGGACACTATCAATCCGCTGAAGGGATTCTTTATTAAAAATGCGACAGCCGCTGCCAGGGCAAAAGTGATGCCCACCCCTACTTTTGTATGCCTGTCGTATATATTATAAGGCTCTCGGTAGAGGCCGGCAAAAATAGATCCTCCGGCCATGCCCGCCGTAACACTGGAAGATATCCCTGATAACAAGAGAGCCAACGCGAAGACGACCAAAGCCATATCCCCCAGCAATGGCCTCAAGGTCTCCTGAGCCTGGTCAAGGGCTGTTACTTTAACTCCTCTAGCGAAAAAAGTGGACGCGGCGAGAAGTATCATGGCGCTGTTTATGGCCCAGCCGGCTACCATTGAAAACAGCGTGTCCATAAATTCGTACTTAAGCTGATGCCTTATAGTCTCTTCATCCTTAAGGTTCCACTGCCTGCTCTGGATCACCTCTGAATGAAGGTACATGTTGTGAGGCATAACCACCGCCCCCATCAAGCTCATGACAATGGGCAAAGCCCCTGAAGGCACGCGGGGCATAACCCAGCTTAAAGCCGCCTTATTCCAATCTATGTGCACAAGGCTTAATTCAAATACAAAGGAGATCCCTATAAGGGAGACAAAACCTATGATAAGCCTCTCTATCTTTTTATAGGAGTTTGAGTAGAGAAGCCAGCTGACCAAAGCCACTACCATTACCGCCCCCACTTTCACCGGTAAGCCAAAGAGCATGTGCAGGGCTATCCCGGCTCCCACGATTTCAGCCAGAGCAGTGGACACCGCCGCCAGCATAGCAGATGCCAGTATAACTCTAGCGACAACGGGATTTATATACATAGCAGTAGCTTCAGACAGGCAGTAACCCGTGGAAATGCCCAGATGGGCTGCATTGTGCTGCAGTATAATCAGCATGACAGTAGACAGGGTTATAATCCATAAAAGTTCATAACCATAGTACGAGCCTGCCGACACGTTAGATGCCCAATTCCCCGGGTCTATAAACCCAACAGTTACCAGAAAGCCCGGACCTATGTACCTTAAAAATTCAAAAGCCATAAGGCGCGGCTTATGGGTTTTCTTGAGGAAATTCCACATGCGCATCACCTTAATTTACAAAGTCCCGCAGGGCGCTTTATGTTCAACTGCCTAACATTGAAAGAAATACGCCTGCTGCCACCGCCGTCCCTATGACCCCTGCCACATTGGGCCCCATAGCGTGCATCAGCACGAAGTTACCAGGTCTGGCCTTTTGGGCTTCCACCTGAGACACCCTGGCCGCCATGGGAACCGCCGAAACCCCTGCCGAACCTATAAGGGGGTTGATCTTACCCCTGGATAGCCAGTTCATTATCTTGCCCAGGATCACGCCACCGGCTGTAGACACCCCAAAAGCCACCAATCCCAAAACTACAATACCCAATGTCTTGGCATTTAAAAACCTCTCCGCACTGGCTGTAGCCCCTACGGACGTGCCCAAAAATATGACGATAATGTTATTGAGCTCATTTTGAGCGGTTTTTGACAGCCTGTCCACAACCCCTGATTCTCTAAACAAATTGCCCATCATCAGCATGCCTATAAGAGGCGCTGCAGGAGGCAGTATAAGGGACACCAGTATTGTCACCACAATGGGAAACACGATCTTTTCAGTCCTGGAGACGGGTCTTAATTGTTCCATCATGATCTCCCGCTCTTTTTGCGTCGTCAAAAGCCTCATAATAGGCGGCTGTATAATCGGTACCAAAGCCATATAAGAGTAAGCAGCAACCGCTATAGGCCCAAGGAGATTAGGGGCAAGTTTAGTGCTCAGGTATATAGCGGTAGGTCCGTCAGCACCGCCTATGATGCCTATAGAAGCCGCCTCTTTTAATGTATACCCGAGGAAAATCGACGCCACATTAAAGGTTATAAACACACCCAGCTGGGCTGCTGCACCCATGATTATACTGGCAGGATTGGCAATTAAGGGGCCAAAGTCTGTCATGGCGCCGACTCCTAAAAAGATCAGCGGAGGAAAAATCCCCAGAAAGTCCCCCTGATACAGATAGTACAGCAGACCGCCTACGCTCTTTAGCACAGGGATTCCATCCCTGCCGAGCGCATAAGAAGGAGGCTCCATCAGGCCACTTAGCGGGAGATTGGCCAGCAACATACCGAATGATATAGGCAGGAGCAAAAGCGGCTCATATTTTTTCCCGATAGCCAGGTAAATAAGCACCAGCGCTATAGCTATCATAATCATATGCTTCCATGTAAGGGCTGCAAAGCCGCTTTGACTCCACAGATTCACTAACGCTTGTACCATGGTTTTCACCTTCTCCCGGAATTACTTCAACACCAGGAGCACATCACCTGTGTTCACAGAAGCTCCTTTTGAAACCTGAATGGATATTACGGTGCCATCCTGGGGCGCTATTATCTCGTTTTCCATCTTCATGGCCTCAAGGATCATTACCACATCGCCTTTTTTCACGGCCTGCCCTTCTTTAACCTTCACATCCAATATGGTTCCAGGCATAGGAGCATTGACCTTAAACCCGCCGGAGGGTACTTCTTTTTTAGGTTGCACAGGAGTTTGTTCACTTTTAGATACGGATTTTGCAATCGGATTTTCCACCTGCCCAGCAGGCACTTCCACTTTTGGCGTTATTGTCTCTTCTCCCTTATCGGATTTAACCTCCTCTACTATGACTTCGTACGTATTGCCGTTTACAGTGACATTAAATTTTTTCACGCGTATACCTCCCATCATATTCTTGAATTGATAATGTCATTTCTGCCAGCTTTGGCCCACGTTGGCGCCTGTCCAGTCTTTCTCAAAGACCTTATTTTCAATTTAAAATCGCTTTTACCATATGAGGCAATAGCAGCGGATATAACAGCTATGAGCTCCTCATCCATATCATTACCCTGCTCTTTAGCATCTTTTTCATCCTGCCTATCATTCACCTTGGGTTTCTCCACATGCCTTTCATTGCCCACAAAAGCGTATTTAAAGAGCAGTATGACAAGGCAAAGTATAATCAGCACAGCAAATACAATCCCCATGCCCAGTACGGTTATAAGCGCATTTTCTCCTAATAGCTGAATAAAACTCACACATACCACCTCTACAAAGGCATATTGCCGTGTTTTTTAGGCGGCCTGGTCTCTCTCTTGCCTGCCAGCATCTCAAAGGCAGCGATTAACCTGGGCCTGGATTCTGCGGGGATTATGACATCGTCTACATAACCTCTGGCAGCTGCCCTGTAAGGGTTGGCAAACTCCGATCTATACTCTTCTATCTTCTGCTGCCTTGTTGCAATGGGATCTGGTGAATCCTCTATTTCTTTTCTGAACACGATGTTAGCCGCTCCTTCTGGCCCCATAACCGCTATCTCCGCTGTAGGCCAGGCGTATACCACGTCAGCACCCAGCTCCTTGCTGCACATGGCTATGTATGCTCCACCGTAAGCTTTCCTTATGATCATGGTCACCTTAGGTACTGAGGCCTCAGAATATGCATACAGCATTTTCGCACCATGCCTTATAATGCCGCCGTATTCCTGATCGGTGCCTGGTAAAAATCCCGGAACATCTACCAGATTTAAAAGGGGGATGTTAAACGCATCACACGTCCTTATAAACCTCGCTGCCTTATCCGACGCGTTTATATCAAGGCATCCAGCCGCCACCTGCGGTTGATTGGCCACAATACCCACCGTCTTGCCGTTTAACCTGGCAAACCCCACCATGATATTCTGGGCAAAATAAGGCTGGATTTCAAAAAAGTCTCCTCCATCCACTATCTTCGTTATGATTTCCTTCATATCATAGGGCTTATTGGGGCTGTCTGGAAGTATATCATTTAAAGATTCTTCTACCCTGTTTAAATCGTCGTCGGTAACCTGATAAGGCGCATCTTCCAAATTATTAGGTGGTAGATAACTTAAAAGCTTTTTAACCAAAGCTATGGCGTCCTTTTCGTCAGAGCCTATAAGATGGGCCACGCCGCTTTTGGTATTGTGGGTAACTGCTCCGCCCAATTGTTCGGCGGTGACATCCTCTCCCGTTACTGCCTTTATTACCTGAGGACCTGTTATAAACATCTGGCTCGTCTTGTCTACCATGACGATAAAATCTGTCAATGCCGGTGAATACACAGCACCTCCTGCGCAGGGCCCCATGATGACGGTTATCTGGGGTATAACTCCCGACGCCATGGTGTTTCTGTAGAATATGCTGCCATATCCTGACAGAGCGTCTACGCCTTCTTGAATCCTGGCGCCACCGGAATCGTTTATACCTACCACAGGAGCTCCTGTCTTCATAGCGAGATCCAGCACCTTGCAGATCTTCTTGGCGTGCATTTCCCCTAAAGAACCGCCTATCACCGTAAAATCCTGGGCATAAGCATACACCAGCCGGCCGTTTACCGTCCCGTAACCGGTAACCACGCCATCTGCCGGGGCCTTTGTATTGGCCATATTAAAATCTGTACTCCTATGTTGGACAAAGGCATCCAGCTCTACAAAAGATCCTTCATCAAACAACATGGAAAGGCGCTCTCTGGCAGTAAATTTACCTGCGCTGTGCTGCTTTTGAATCCTCTCCTCACCGCCGCCCTTTTCGATATTTTCCCTCTTGAGCCGGAGCTCTTCTATCTTTTGCTCGACACTCAATTTAATACCTCCATTCTGCCATATTATAGTAAGGCATTAACCCGAATTTCTCCATTGTAATCATTATACCATCATACTTGCAATAGAAGCAAGCCGGGCACTCTCCTTATACTTTGCTCTTTTAACGATTGGATATAGTGATCCACCGTATGGCCAAACAGCGCTATGTCAGGACAAATCTCTCGCAATGGCACCAGAACAAAAGCCCTTTTTAACATTTCAGGATGAGGAATAGTCAGATGTTCTTCTCTGATAGATATGTTATCGTAAAGCAGGATGTCTATGTCAATGGTCCTAGGCCCCCACCTTATATCCCTTTTCCTTCCCAGGTCTTTTTCTACATTCTGCACAACACTCAGCAGTTGGTAAGGGGAATAAAAGGTCCTGACTTTCAAGACGGCATTTAAAAAATCCGGCTGATCTGTGTACCCCACAGGGCTGGTCTCATAAACCGAAGAGCTCTTCAGCACGCCTACACCAGCTTTATTTAAATTTTCTACAGCACATTTTAAAAATTTAAACCTGTTTCCCATATTAGAACCCAGGCCAAGGTACGCTATCGGCAAACCTTATCGCCCCTCACCATGGCATCTGTCATCCTGGCGACTCGCGCCATCTCCTTTACATCGTGTACTCTCACGATATCCACCCCTTGAGTTATACCGTAAGCTACCGTGGCGGCCGTCCCTTCTACCCTTTCGTCGACCGGAAGGTCCAGCACATGGCCAATCATGGATTTGCGGGATGTGCCTAAGAGAATAGGAAGTCCCAGGCTTCTAAACTCTGAAAGGTGTTTCATGATGTACAGGTTTTGTTCAGGGGATTTGCCAAAGCCTATACCCGGGTCTATTATGACTTTTTCTCTGTTTAATCCTGCCTTCACAGCCAGCTCTACAGAGCGGCGCAAAAAAGCCAGGTGCTCGCTCACCATGTCGTCGTATTGCCTGTCCTCTTTATTAAACATCACCACCACCGGCACATCGTACTCCGCCACCACTTCAGCCATTTTCTCGTCTTTTTGCAGCCCCCACTGGTCATTTATAATATCAGCGCCCAGTTCCAGCGCTCGCTTTGCCACCTCCGCCTTTGTGGTGTCCACCGATACAGGCACTCTGACCTCCTTTACCAGCTTTTCTACCACCGGCAGCACCCTGCGCATCTCTTCCTCCAGCGAAACAGGCGTGTAACCAGGTCTTGTGGATTCACCCCCCACGTCGATTATATCAGCGCCTTCGTCCACCATGATCTTTGCCCTCTCTACAGCCTTCTCTATGTCCCAATATTTACCGCCGTCAGAAAAAGAATCGGGAGTTACATTTAATATACCCATTATGTACGTCTTTTCCCCAAGGGGCAGTCTATATCGAGGGGTCTGTATTGCCACAGGCTTGCTTTCACGGGCATCGAGTATATCCTTCAGTATGCGGGCAATGTGGTCCAACCCCAGATAGGGCTGTAGGCTGAGCTTGTCTATAAGCGACTTATACTGTTTTATATTTCCCATCACTATGGCGTCAGTGTGCTCCACAGAGCAGTTAACGCAACCCCTGTGCACAGCTACATCCCCGCCTAGTGACAGCATCTCCTGCTTCAATATGTTGGCAGCTCCAGCTCTAATGCCCTTGACTTTTATCACCACATGGTCCATTTTAGATGCCAGTATATCCAATGCTCCCTCGCTTACCCCTATCTTTTTAAGCTCGTACAGCATCTCCTCTTTATCTCTTGTCGACATCAACTGGCATTCCACGTCACAACCTCCTCCTTAAAACAAGCCGGTTATCTTCCCCTCTTGGTCTACATCTATGTTCTCAGCAGCAGGATGCTTTGGCAATCCCGGCATGAGCATTATGTCGCCCATTACCGCCACTATAAACCCAGCTCCTGCTGACAGGTGCACTTCTCGCACAGTAACCTCAAAACCCGTAGGAGCACCCAATAGACGGGGATTATCAGAAAAGGAATATTGGGTCTTGGCAATACACACAGGCAATTTATCAAAACCCAATTCCTTTATCTTCTTTATAGCCTTTGCGGCTTCAGCGGTAAACACCACACCGGCTCCTCCGTATATTTCCTTTGTGATCTTTTCTATCTTTTCCTCTATAGAAAGGTCTAAATCGTAAAGGGGCTTATAATGGCTTTTATGGCTTTGAAGGACCTTTAAAATCTCCTGCGCCATCTCGATGCCCCCCTCGCCACCCTTCGACCACACATCAGCGAAAACAGCCTTAACGCCAATTTCACCGCATAAACTCGTCAAAAGCCTTACCTCATCAGGGGTATCTTCCTTAAAGGCGTTTATGGCCACCACTGCAGGGACACCGTATTTCCTTATGTTTTCCACATGCCTTTTAAGGTTTTCAAAACCCCTGCGCAAAGCATCCAGATTTTCACCTGATAGCTCGCTTTTTTTAACCCCTCCGTGCATCTTTAAGGCCCTTATAGTGGCCACAACTACCACAGCATCAGGCCTGATTCCGCCTATCCTGCACTTTATGTCCATGAATTTCTCGGCACCTAGATCAGCACCAAAACCCGCTTCTGTCACCACGTAATCTCCCAACTTCAACGCCATCTTGGTGGCAATAAGGCTATTACAACCGTGGGCAATATTAGCAAAAGGACCACCGTGGATGATGGCAGGAACGCCTTCCAGGGTCTGAACGAGGTTGGGCTTTATGGCATCCTTGAGGAGGGCAGCCATTGCTCCATCAGCTCTTAAGTCCCTAGCCGTCACAGGATTACCGTCTAAGTCATAAGCTACTACCATATCCCCCAACCGCTTCTTTAAATCGGCCATGTCTTCGGCAAGGCATAATACCGCCATTACCTCTGAAGCCACCGTTATGATAAAGCCATCCTCCCTAGGATAGCCGTTTTTTTTACCCCCAAGGCCTACCACGATTTCCCTCAGTGCCCTGTCGTTTATATCCACAGCCCGCCTCCAAACCACGCGCCTTGGGTCTATCCTGAGGGCATTGCCCTGGTGAATGTGATTGTCTATCATAGCCGAAAGCAGATTGTGAGCCGCCGATATGGCGTGGATATCCCCCGTAAAGTGTAGGTTTATGTCTTCCATGGGAACTACCTGGGAATAGCCTCCCCCGGTAGCCCCTCCTTTAAGCCCCATACATGGCCCTAGGGACGGCTCCCTTAAAGCGATGACAACCTTTTTATGCAGCCTGGCCAAAGCCTGTCCCAAACCTATGGCCATAGTGGACTTGCCTTCCCCTGCCGGCGTAGGATTTATAGACGTGACCAATATCAGTCTACCATCTGGCCTGTCTTTAATTTTTCTAAATAAATCCAAGGATATTTTGGCTTTATACCTGCCGTAATACTCTATGTAGTCCTCGCCTATACCCAGCGACTCTGCTATCTCCTTAATAGGTTTAATTTCCGCGTTTTGCGCGATCTCTATATCGCTAAGCATGACCTCACCTCTACTTCTTCAGCTTGCTTTTGCACCTTTCCATGAACTTATTCACGTCAATTATATACCTCTCATGGGTGCCCTCACCTATTTTTTCCAGTTCATCATACGCCTCTACTTTAAACGACAGCTTTCTATCCTCGATTTTTACCAATTCGGCGTATACCCTTACCCTCATTCCCACAGGCGTAGCTTTTATATGGGTCACCGCAATTTGAGTACCTACCGTAGCCTTGTCCCCTGGCAGGTGAAGCTCTACCGCGGACATGGCCGCTTTTTCCATTAACGATATCATGGCAGGGGTCGCCAATACCCTGACGCTACCGCTACCGTAAGATACTGCCAGATCCTTTTCCTCTACAATAGTCTCTATAGTAGAACTCAAACCCACTTTTACACCGTACTCCAATAATCCCACGACCTTTCTACTACTTTTTTGTCAAACCCATTATAGCAGATAAAATCAAAAAAAAACAGGGTTTTAAACCCTTTTACGCACTGGCGAATACTTCTTCAAATTCTTCTTTATTCAGCTTTTCTCTCTCTATCAAAGCCTGAGCGACTCTGTGGAGCTTATTTATATTTTCTCTCAGCAAATTCTCGGCTCTACTGTAGCATTCCTCTATAATGCGCCTCATCTCGCTGTCGATCTCCGCAGCCACCTCTTCACTGTAATTGCGAGCTCTACCCAGATCCCGACCTATGAATATCTCATCTCTATCAGATCCGTATATCATGGGTCCTAGCTTTTCACTCATGCCGTACTCAGTCACCATCTCTCTGGCGATCTTAGTGGCTCTTTCCAGGTCATTCTGGGCACCTGTGCTTATATCATTGAGAACCAGCTTTTCAGCAGCTCTGCCTCCTAAAAGCTGTACTATCTCGTCCAGCATCTCAGATTTGGATATATAATACTTATCCTTCTCCGGCAGGCTCATGGTATACCCACCTGCTCTTCCCCTGGGAATAATGGAAACCTCATGGACAGGATCTGCATGGGGTAGCAGTTTTGCCACAACAGCATGGCCCGCTTCGTGATAAGCCGTAAGCTTTTTATCCTCTTCAGTTATTACCCTGCTCTTCTTTTCAGGGCCTGCCAGCACTTTGGTGATGGATTCTTCCAGTTCTGCCATGGATATCTGCTTTTTCCCTCTGCGCGCGCTAAGCAAAGCCCCTTCGTTCATGAGGTTTTCCAGGTCAGCTCCTGTAAATCCCGGCGTTCTTTTAGCCAGCACCTTTAAATCTACATCAGGAGCCAGGGGTTTGTTCCTGGAATGTACTTTTAATATCTCTTCTCGCCCCTTCACATCGGGTATGCCAACTACTACCTGTCTATCAAACCTGCCCGGCCTCAAGAGTGCAGGATCCAATATGTCAGGCCTATTGGTTGCGGCGAGGATTATAATCCCTTCATTGACGTTAAATCCATCCATCTCTACCAGCAGATGGTTTAACGTCTGTTCCCTCTCGTCGTGCCCTCCTCCCAAACCTGCGCCCCTGTGACGACCTACGGCATCAATTTCATCTATAAATACTATACAAGGTGAATTCTTTTTGGCCTGCTCAAAAAGATCTCTCACCCTGGCAGCGCCTACGCCCACAAACATCTCCACGAAATCAGAACCGCTTATGCTAAAAAAAGGCACACCTGCCTCTCCAGCCACAGCGCGGGCCAGAAGCGTCTTTCCTGTACCAGGGGGACCTACCAACAGTACGCCTTTGGGTATCCTTGCTCCCAATTCTATAAATTTTCTCGGCGACTTTAAAAACTCCACGATCTCCTTAAGTTCTTCTTTTTCTTCATCAGCTCCGGCTACATCGTTAAATGTAACCCTTCTCTTGTCCTCATTGAGCATTCTGGCCCTGCTTTTCCCAAAGGACATCACCCTGCTTCCGCCGCCCTGGGATTGCTGAATAAAAATGAGCCAGAAGATTATAAACAAAACTATAAACGCAACCGTAGGCAACAACTGCAACCACCACGGCGGCTCAGAGACAGGCTGCGGGTTGACCACAAGGCCTTTATCTATATACGGCTGCAAAAACTGGCTAAAACTGGTAGTATCCAGTATATAGCTTTGAAACTTCGTGCCATCTTTTAACATGCCAGTAACATTCTTATCTATAATGGTGATTTCGCTGACATTATTATTCCTAATCTGCTGTACCAGCTGAGTATAATTGTACTTCAACGGCTGTTCTGGAGCCGCAGTACCCCATAGCTGGACCATGGCGTATATAGCTATCAATATCAGGATATAAAAACTGGCACTTTTAAGGAACTTACTCAAACGCCTTTGCCTCCCCTCATCAAACTATAACAAGGATATTTTAGCATATAAATTTACAAAAAACAAATCAAGTCAGTCATTGTATACCTCTGGTTTTAACACTCCTATATAGGGAAGGTTTCTGTACTTCTCTGCATAGTCCAGCCCATACCCGACCACGAATTTATCAGGTATGTTAAATCCCACATACTCCACTTCTACATCGCTCTTTCTCCTCTCAGGTTTATCCAGAAGCGTGCATATCCTTATGCTTTTGGGGGATCTTCCCATGAGGTATTTCCTTAAATAGCTCAGCGTAAGGCCGCTGTCTATGATGTCCTCCACGATAATGACGTCCTTGTCCTGTATACTGCTATCCAGGTCTTTTATGATCTTTACCACCCCTGATGAATGGGTAGAAGCTCCGTAACTGGATATAGCCATAAAATCCAACGTCACGGGCAGGTCAATATACCTTATAAGGTCCGATATGAACATAATCGCGCCTTTCAGGACACCCACAAGCACAGGCTCTTTGCCTTGGTAATCGCGGGTGATAGCATGACCCAATTCTTTTATCCTTTCCTTCAGCCTTTGTTCATCTATTAATATTTCCGAAATATCCTTCTCCAGCATCGTTATAGCCTCCTTCATAAATTAATACCAAAAATCTCCTGGTTTTATCAGTTACTTTATATTTGCCGTTGATCCTGTGCCCAACGATCCAAACGATCTCACTACCTGAAGCCACAAGGGGTATTTTATCGCGCACTTCTGAGGGCACCTTGGCGTCAATAAAGTACTCTTTCAATTTCTTGTGCCCGTTCATCCCAAAAGGAATTATATAATCTCCAGGTCTGCGGGACCTGACCACAAGGTTGTCAGGAATTTGATCGTAATCCAGGTATGCCCTGTACCTGTTTTTAAAGTCAGGTTGAATATCGGCGACCACTTCGGCCCTTACGCTCGCATTCAACTCCGAAATGCGCGTTGTACCCGGTATAACAAGAGGATAACAAAAATCGGGTGCCTTTGAAACAGGTGCCACAGAAAAAACCCTGATCTTGCCGTACTGCAAACCCACGCATATACCGCCTGGTATATCCACCCGCTCACCGGTTTGTCCTCTTTTTATAAACTCCATGATGTACTCTATGTGCTTAAATTCCAAATTTAAATTATTCCCTTTGACGTCCTCAACCATCTTGCGTATAAGACGCCTTTTAACAGCTAAATCCTGTCTTTCAAACTCACTGAGCTCTACCTGTACACCGCTTTTATCTTTAAAGCATATCTTTTTATAAATCTCCAAGACATTTTTTTGAACGTAAGCATCTTCTTCCCTCAGGATGTCCGCTGCCTGGACCAATGCCTCTGCTATATTCTTATTAAAGTGATCTTTTAAATAGGGGATCAGCTCAATCCTTATCCTGTTTCTGAAATAATGGGTTTGAAAATTGGTATGGTCAACCCTGTACTCCAGGCCGTTTTCCTCTATATACGCCTCTATATCCCGGCGGGGGGTTTCTATGAGAGGCCTTATTATATCTCCTGAAACCGGGCTCATGCCGGTCAGCCCTTGAACTCCTGCACCCCGCAAGAGGTGTAAAAGCACCGTCTCTGCCTGATCATCCATGTTATGGGCCACGGCGATCTTGTCAGCTTTTAACTGCTCTTTTAACTGCCTAAAAAACGCATACCTGACATGCCTCCCCGCCTGCTCTACAGACATACCGGTATCTGCCGCTATTTTCGCTACATCCTCCACTTTAGCGTAAAAAGGAAGACCCAAATCACAAGCCATTTTCTGGACGAATCGCATATCCTCTTCTGCCTGCGTTCCCCTTAAACAGTGATTGACATGAGCGACGATAAGGGAGAGGTCGTAATTATCCCTCATTCTAAATAAGACATGTAAAAGACACACAGAATCAGGACCACCTGATACAGCAACTATTATTTTGTCACCATGGCGTATCATGTTGTACTTCTTTATGGTATCTTCGGCTAACACGGTATTTCCCCCAGGCGCTTTTATATTATATTATTATACCATATCATTAAGAATAAAAAAAGAAAGACAACGCCTATCACCAGAAGTACGTTCAAGGCCATATCGACTTTTGCAGCGAAATCCCCTCTGCTGTAAATGGTATACGCGTAGTTGAGGATTTTATCCACATCCGTCCCGTTAAGGCACATCTGTATAATGTAAAAAAGCCCTGACGATCGATTTTTGGCACCCAGCAGCAGCTTTTTCAACGCCTTTTTATCTGGTGGATGTCTTTTGCCGTACAAAAGCTCCAGCAATATTATTCCAATGCCAAAAAGGTCGTAGGTCTCATCCGCTCTTCTTAAGCCACAACCCCAGGAGGCCCTGTCGTACCACGGCGTGTATTCTACAACACCTGAGCCCATCTTTGTCAAACCGCCTACATCTACAAAGCGCAACAGCTTTTTCTCCCTATCTACCATTATATTTTCAGGTTTTATGTCAGCAAAAACATACCCCTTTTTGTGAAACTCTTTAAACAACCTTAAAAACACTACGGATAAACCTATGATACTTTTAGCTTCAAGAACGCAACCTTTTAAAAAATCCCTCAGGTTATCTCCCTGAATGTACTCCATAACAATAAAACTGGCCTGATATGAAAGCATATCATCCAGTTCGTACACCCTCGGTATGTATTCCATATAAGAAAACTCCTTAAAAAGCCTGTATTCCCTGGCCGCACTCATCAAATTGTCAAAGACTTTAATAGCGTACTTTTGGCCATCATCCATACATCGGGTCAAAAAAACAGCTCCAAGGCCGCCTTCACCCAACTTCTTCAAGATCTCGTAAGCTCTGCGGTTCCAGCGGCCTTCTATAACACATCCCTTTTCCAACCTCATAACGTGTACTCTTCCAACTGCGGCTGTTTTACCAACATGGATACAGCCTCCCTTATGGCAATAGCCGTAGGGGTATTTCCTCCTGTACCCACTGCCGTCACAATCTCCTTCAGCTTTAGTGGATCAAAGGTAAAATCGCAAAGCACCTTTACCATGCTGTCAGGACCAGGGAATTGCAACAATGCCACCGAAAAACGCCCTTTTCTGCCGCTCAATGTATTTAACAGATCTATGACGCTGGACTTGGCGGCCTGGATTTTATACAGCATACTCCCACTGGTGTCCAAGAGAATAACCATCTCCACATCGGTCTCATCAGACAGCGATTCCACATATTCAGCTACCTGGCTTCTCACCAAAGGGTTAATGTCTTTTAAATCCTTGCCTATAATGTTTTTTATCTGGCTGTTGACTATCTCCTCTATAGTCATCTGAACCGATCTCTGCGTCAACGCCTGCATGGTCTCGGACAGGTCTTCTATTCGCGTCAGTTCGTATAAACCGCCGCCTGCCCGCGCGATCTCTTTGACCTCCATAACTCCTAAGCTGTCGCTATCCACTATCCCTATGGCATTGACGACTATCCCCGCCTTTTTCGCGTCCCTCGCTGCTTCTACAGGGCTTCCACCTATGTTGGATTTACCATCAGTCACAACGGTCATGAGTTTTAACGGCATAGCAATACCTCCTTTTTAGTAATTATTGCCATTAAAACCCACCGCTATACAGCGTTACACTGCTACTATTTTTGACACCATAACGGTCATATCGTCTTTTACTCTACCACCCGTTATTTTCAGCGTCTCGTCAGATATCTTTTGGGCGATTTCCTGAGGCGTCCCATCTATTTCCATAAGCAGCTGTTTAAGCCATTGCTCTCTCTTTATAAGGTCGTTGGCATCCAGCACTCCATCGGTTACCATTACCAGTATATCGCCTTCCTTTAAAGCACTGTTTTTAACCGACACGCTTACATCGCTTAATATACCCACAGGGAGCTCGCAGGAGTGAATGACCTCTACCTTCTCCCCTTTTTTTATAAACGTAGATGAAGAACCCATTTTTATAAATTCTGCATCCCCTGTATATTTATCAAAAAGGCATATGTCCAGAGTGGTAAAGCAATCCATATTTCTCAGCGCCATAAGGGAATTTACACACTTTACTGCGGTTTCTTCAGCAAAACCTGCTTTGATAAACCTCTCTATCAGCCTCAAAGCCAACTTGCTTTCGCGAGCGGCCTTTTCTCCTGTTCCCATGCCATCGCTTAATGCAATCATATACTGTCCATAAGGAAGCTGGGAAAAGCTAAAATTATCACCATTTACCGATTCCTTAGAGGTGCTAACCACCGCAGTAACCACATTATACCTATCGGCTTCTTCCAGTTTCAGACAACATGTCCTAAGATCTCGGTCTATATCGCACTTGCCACAGACCTGAACCATCTTTCTGCCTACACATCGGGATACGATGGGAATGATATGTTTAAAACACTCCTTGTCGCCATAGCATACCTTCTTTAGGATCTTGACTTCCAGCCTCTCGCCCTTTCTAATGGCGTACACATCCTTTACGTCAAAACCCAGCTTGTCCAGCTCTACCCTTATGCTTTCTTCTAAATCATCTAAAAACTCCACCTCTGCCTCCATATCGCCAGCTAAATTGTTCAGGATACGGGATATGCCTTTAAACTGTTGCACCATAGCTTCCACACCGTTGTCCCCTGCAAATTCTTGCATGCTCACAGATATTTCATCCATCAGAGTCGAAATCTCCTTTATCCTCTCCAGGGACATCTTTTTAGCCCTTAAGCTGTAATCAGCCAATGCCTTATGTTTATTTACAGCTTTATCCAGATATTCACGCAAGGTGCAAACAAAGGACCTGGGCAACAGCACAAACATCAAAAGAGATGCAGCCATCTCTAACGGCGTCACATAAGCCCCTATTGCAGGTATGTAGATGTACAGGAGTATGTAACTAAAGGCAAAGCCTATCATGGAACCTGTTTTCCCCAATTTGTTAAACAGACCCGAAAATAACCCTTCCAAGCCATATACTGCCATAAGCATGGGATTTAACCGGGTTAAGTTTGATATAAATCCCACCACAAGGCCGGTAGAACAGCCAGCACCAGCGCCCCCAGCAAAACCCACTGTCATCGCGCTAAGAGCTGCCAGTATAGCGGTCACTGAAAAATCACCTATTTTAATCCCTGAAAACCCCGATAAAACAATTCCGGCCGTAATAGCGCACGCTATCGCTTCTTCCCTTGACAGCACTCTTCTATTCATACCGGTCACAGCAGGTATGCACTGATAAAAAACAAAGGTCATGGAAAAACACGCTGCCGCGCTTAGCACAAAAACGATCAAGTCGTACAAAATAAACCTGGTTACCAAACCAAAACCCAGTGAAACAAACTGTAATACAGATGCAATAACAGCATATACTGTAATATCACGATCTTTAATCCAAGGATAAATCACCGTAAATGCCATCACTGCAAAAGCGTAATATAAGGCATTAAACGCGCCCATTACCAACGTAATGCTCAAAATGATAGGGACGATAAGCATAAGGTATTTTTTCTCTTTTTTCAACGCTGCAGCGTAAAATGCCAGCCCAAAGGGCAGTGTTTGATCAAAAAACAGTGATCTGGAAATCAAAAAGCCCAGCATAATGACCATCGCCGTTCCTGCGTCTATCTGCAGGTTTAATTTTTTCTTTTCTCTAATTTTATGAATTTTATGGGTGTAAACCCTTTGGTATGGAAGCAATTCTATGCGTTCCACTGTAAATCCCCCTTTAACAAGTTTGTTCGTCTGGATTATACCACCATGTCATGAAATTGTCTGTATTTTTTTGGCAATAACAAAAAACTTTTATCGACAATATTAAACCGGTGCTAGCGATATGGTAAAATAATTTTTAAATATGATTTCAGGAGTGAGAGGGATTGAATTACCTGTACAGGGGAAAGCAATTTTATACCTACTACACCGCAAAGATTAGCGATGAAGACTGGAAATTTCTGTCGAAATATCTCAATGAAAAGCAGCTAAAAATTTTTTTAAAGCTACCTTTATACGAGCAGAGGCATTCCCTAGATGTAGCTTACAACATCCTTAACATGAGCCCTGACGCCTCTTCCGATTTGGTTATCGCAGCTTTAATGCACGATATAGGAAAGGGCAATTCACTCACGCCTATGAAAAAGGCTATCGCCGTATTGCTGGATAAATTAGCCCAGTCTCTGGCCGTAAAGTTATCCAAAAGGTGGCCATTTCTCTACACCTATTACAATCACCCCGCTATAGGTGGAAAAATAGCAGCAAAAATCGGCCTTTCAAAGCGCTGCGTTTACTTAATCGAGCACCACAATGATAAAAATCCGGTAGATAAAGAGATAATAATGCTGCAAAAGGCTGATGGAAAAAGCTAAGGCTTTTTGCTTATATATTGCGCTTTGCAGCGGAGCGAAGGTACTCAATGATACTCTTATCGATTATCCGGCTTATTCTGAGTATAATCTCTTTGTCCACGTTCATACTTATAGCATTGCTAAGGAGTTTTCTTGTCATTTCTATTTTCTCCTTTTGATCCATCGAAATCACTCCTTAAAAGCTAGAGTAGATACAATTTTACATCAAAAACGCGTATGATACAAATAGTAACTATTTACACTTTAAAAAACAAGAGGGCGCCATTCTCGCCTACCTCGGAGAATGGCGCCCTCAGGCCTAATCAAAAGTTATATCCTTCATATCTATACCCGCAACACCTATAACCGTATCCGCACCCCCGTAGTACACGTACAGCTTATCTTCTTTTAATGCATGGCCACAGCTGAATACCACATTGGGGATGTAGCCGCTTACTTCCCATTCCAGCTCAGGCTCCAGTATGGGTTCAGGCTGCCTTGCCAGAACTTTTTTAGGATCTTTTAGATCCAAAAGTGCGCCGCCCAACCTGTACACGTTTTTATCATCAGCCGCATGGTATATGGCAAACCACCCGTCTTTTGTCTTAATCGGCGGACCCGCTATACCTACCCTCGAGCTCTCCCACGTCCCTTCCACGGGTTTTAATACAGGAGTATGATCATACCAATTTACCAGGTCATCTGAAAACGCGATCCATATATCGGGGTATCTTCTGTGAAACATCACGTATTTGCCGTTTACCTTTTCGGGGAACAACGACGCGTCCTTGTTAGGTTCATCCAGCAGCACCCCGTGCCTATACCAGTCTATAAGGTTTTTTGATGATGCCAGGCATATCCTGTAATCCCCTTCATACCTGTCGCCAAATCCTGTATACGTCATATAATAAGTGTCGTCTATTTTTACAATCCTGGGATCTTCGCATCCCCTCATCTCCTGGGGAACGTCGTTGCTGAGTATGGGCTTGTCAAGCCTTAGAAAATTGATGCCGTCTTTGCTCACAGCGTATCCAAACCTTGAAATATATCTGCCGTATTTCTTGTGCGGTCCAAGATCAGTGGCTCTATAAATCAGGTGGAATAGCCCATTGTCGTATATGGCGGCGCAGTTAAATACCGCCTCTCTCTCCCATTCATGCTCTTTTAGGGGCTGTAAAACCGGCTTATCCGTCAATCTCTCTAACTTTATCACAAAATATCCGCTCCTCCTAAAACTTCACTTTGCTTTTTTCTACAGCGGCCACACCTATATGGGTGTCAGCTCCTCCATAATACACATAGTATACGCCATCTGCCTCTACTGCGCCACAGCTAAACACCACATTAGGCACAAGGCCTTCCTTTTCCCACTTTAGTTCAGGCTCCAGTATAGGCTCTGCCTGCCTTGCGACTACCTTTGAAGGATCTCTTAAATCAAGCAGGGCTGCACCTAGCCTGTACACGTTATTATCGTCAACCCCGTGGTATATAAGCAGCCACCCATCCTCTCTCTTTATAGGAGGCCCTGCTATACCTATTTTTTTTGACTCCCATGTGCCGGGAATAGGGGACATCACGATTTTATGATCAGTCCAGGTTATTAAATCCTCTGAATAAGCAATCCATATATGAGGCATCCTCCTGTGAAAAAGCACGTATTTCCCATTGACCTTTTCCGGTAAAAGCGCTGCGTCTTTGTTGGGCTCATCAAGCACCACCTTGTGCCCTTCCCAATGCTTTAAATCATCAGACCAGGCCATGCATATCCTAAAATCTGTCCAATCCCTCCCTCCAAAGCCTGTATAGAGCATGTAGTATCTGTCATCCACCTTAGTTATCCTGGGGTCCTCTACTCCCCACCCTTCCTGCTCTGTCTCACCTACCATAATGGGCTCACTTAACCTTTCAAAACTTACGCCGTCGTCACTTACGGCGTATCCAATAGAAGATACAAATTTATACATTTCTTCCGGTTTTTCGGTGTTTAAGACAAATTCATTGTCAGATGCCCTGTAGAACAGGTGGAATTTACCACCTTCATAAATCGCCGCTGCATTAAAAACCGCTGCTCTTTCCCAACCATGTTCCTTTATTGGAGATAATACCGGTTTATCTGATAACCTCTTGAGCTTAAACAATCCTACGACTCCTTTCTGCAGACATTATTCCTTTAAACCTGTAAAAGATATTCCTTCTACAAAATAGCGCTGAGCAATGAAAAACAAAACTATAATCGGCAAAGCAATGACTATGGACATAGCCATTAAATAATTCCACTTTGGCGCCTCATTTACCCCTCCCATAAAGAAATACATACCTAAGTTCATCGTGTACTTATTCATATCAGTGAGATAAATCAATGGACCTAAGAAATCATTCCAGTAGCCTTTAAAGGCAAATATGCTCACAGCCACCAGCGCTGTCTTTAGCTGAGGTAGCAACACATAGTAAAATGTCTGAAAAGGAGATGCGCCGTCTATTTCTGCAGCATCATCCAATTCTGTAGGAATACCCATGAAAAACTGGCGCAACAGGAATATATAAAACGGTCCCCATGCCGTCCACGCCCTTAGTACCAGAGGGTCAAACTGGCCTACTAAACCCAATTTATTCCATATTATAAAAGTAGGTATTAAAGTTACGTGGAAAGGCAACATCATTGTGCTCAAAAGTATGAAAAAGATTATATCCCTGCCCGGAAACTTAAACCGAGCAAATCCGTAAGCTACAACTGTCTCGCTGATTATCTCTGCTGTCATTCCTAGCGCCACAATGAATAATGTATTGAAAAGATATTTAGAAAATGGTACCGAGTTCCATGCATCTATAAAATTTCTCCACTTTAACGGTTTCGGAATCCATACCGGTGGCCATTGAAAAATATCAGCGTTGGTCTTTAAAGCAGTGGATAGCATCCAGAAAAAAGGTATTAAAATCACAATCGCAATCGCTATAATTATTATATAACTTAAAACAGTAGTTGCAACCCTATTTCTCTTTATAGAGCCACTGATTTTAAAGCTGTTCTCCAATATGCTCACCTCCTATCTCTTAATTTCTCCCTCGTAATGCACCCACGCAGGTGTCGTCTTAAACACCAAGAGGGTAAGCACAAGAATTATCGTAAACAACACCCATGCAATGGCCGACGCTTCTCCCATATGAAGCTGCGTAAAACCACGCTCGTAAACCAGTTGGTTCATAAACTTCCCTGCAGCCGTGGTGGGGCGCACAAACATGGCGACAGTGAATATCTGCAAGGCACCGATCATCCCCATAACGATCTGCAACAATATAACCGGAGATATCATGGGCACAGTGACATTCCAGAACTTCTTGAAAGGACTTGCACCGTCCAAATCAGCCACCTCATACAAACTCCGCGGTACTTCTTGTAATGCAGCTAAAAACACTACGGTATTTGTGCCGAAAATACCCCATATGCTCATAATGATAAACGCAGGCAATACGAATTTAGGATCGCCAAACCAGTTAGGCTTTTGCACCCCAAACAGCAGCAAAAAAGGCTTTGCTATATAATTTATCAGGCCAGATTCGCTGTTAAACAACCATCTCCATAGCAAAGCTACTGCCACATCAGGGAGAACTGCAGGCAAATAGTATATCGTTCTGAAAACCCCTATGCCTTTAATCTTTCTGTTTAAAAGCATAGCCACAAGCAATGAGCCAATTACCCCTATGGGTAAAGTCAAAAACGCATATAATAAAGTAATGCGGACAGAAGGCCAGAATTCTATATCCTTTGTAAAGAGAAAGATGTAATTGCCAAGTCCTACCCACTTAGGCGTGCCAAAAAGCCGGTAGTCTGTAAAGCTCAAATAAAATGAATATATTAACGGAAATGCAGTAAAAATTAGAAATCCCACGACCCATGGAGAAATAAGGGCAAAGCCTATGGCTTCCCTTTGTTTCCAGCCCAAGCGTCGAAGTAAAGCGTATATCGCGACTCCAATTAACAAAAGAATTATAGGCGTAATAAGCCATCGCTCAAAAGTACCAGCAAAACCTTCCATAGCTTCACCTCTTTCATTAAGATAAAGGAGGCAAGCAACACCTCCTTTATCCCACTTTACAAATTATTTTTTAGGCAACTTAGCGTCAAGCTGCGGCTTTACAACAGGAATCAGCTTATCAGGATCCCCATGGTTATTGATAATCGGATCCATTAACTGAGTCCAAAAGACATTATCCCAATCCGGATAGTTCTCATAGTACCTGTACTGTCTTCCGTAGGACATAGATTTTATGATAACCGGCATAGCCTCTGCTCTTTCCGGATGGAGCTTTTTCATATTGTCAAGAGTAACCATGGACTTCCTTGGCGGCATAACTTTCCACTGATGAATGGCATCAGTTAAGTCAATAAACGCCTGAAATGCTGCATCAGGATTCTTGGTCTTAGCGTTGATGCCCATTCCCAAAACATCCACTAGAGTCGCCCTTTTACCCGTAGGACCAGCCGGCACTTCACTTACTACACATTTGAAGCTTACTTTGTTTTCAAGATTATCCGCAGCCCCACCCATGAACATCGCCACTTGCTGGTCTTTAAACATGGTATCAAAGCCGCGATCCTTTATTATCTGTTGTGATGGGACCATAGGGCTATTTACTAAATCAGCGTAGAATTTGAAAGCTGCCTTAGCTTGAGGAGTATCTATAGGCGATGTACTAAAATCAGGTGCTATAACATCTCCACCGTTTTGCCATACAAACATCTGTACAGGAGGCCATCCGTTGAGAGTAAATCCCCATTGTTTTACGTTTTTAGCATCAAATCCACTTTCTCCAGGATGCTTACCGTTCTGATCAACAGTCAACTTTTTAGCTGCTTCCACAAATTTATCCCAGTTCCACGTCTCATCAGGCAACGGAACCCCTGCTTTATCAAATAAATCCTTATTCACGTAAAGCACTACAGGTTGTTCAATCCATGGGAGCCCATATATCCTATCGTTCACTTTAAACGGCTGCAAAGCCACATCAAAATAATCAGAGACTTTAGCAGCTGGATCCTTAGAAGACGCCAGCTTATCCGTTATGTCCATCATAGCTCCTCTTGCCGCAAGCTGTGCCGCCCTTTGGGCACTAACCCAGAACAAATCGGGTCCACTGCTCCCTGAAAGCTGCGTTGTCAAGCGCGTATCGTAATCTGCAGGATTAGAGTCTTGCACGATCTTATAGGTATCTGATTTTTTATTTAACTTGTCTATAATTCCTTGTAACTCCTTTGCTTCATCGGCTCCAGCCCATGTAGAAAGGCGAATAGTAACCTTTTCCTTTTTCTGTTGACTGACATTGTTCTGGGATTTTGATGATCCACCTGAGCATCCCGAAATTATTAATAAAGAAGCCAACAAAATCGCAAACAATGAGAAAAATTTTTTCACAAAAATCCCTCCTTTTATTTATAATAACCCAGAAATGCAGTCGCGTATGCTTAGGAAAAAATCATGTACCCTATCCCACCTCCCTCACAGAATTTCTTTCAATTAGCTTAACCTCCATCCTTATGTTGTCGTGAGGTTCTTCGGGATTATCCATGCGCCATAGGAGCCTCTTTACAGCCTTTACTCCCATAAGCTCCTTGTTAACTCTTATAGTGGTCAAATGGGGTGTTACGATGTTACACAAGTCAATGTCATCAAAACCCACTACGGATATATCGTCAGGTACTTTTATGTCTAATATGCTTAAAGCGTTGTACAATGTTATGGCGGCGTTATCATTAGAACACACCCATGCAGAGGGAAGCTTATCCATTTTTGAAATGATGTTTGCCACTTCCCTATAATTCTTGCTTAAAACATATTGTTCCACATTTTCCACAACACAATACCCCGGATTTACATTTAACATTGGATCTACGATAAGTCCTGCATTCCTCATAGCCTCATTAAACCCTAACCATCTCTCCTTAAAGCTCAGCGAAAAATCTATCTCCCCAAAAAAACCTATCTCCTTGTGCCCCTTATCTATCAGGTATTTAGTAGCTATATATGAACCAGGTATATTTTGCGTCAATACCGCGTCGGTACTTATCGTAAATGACGCATGATCCACCAGCACAAGGGGAATGTTATAGCTAAGCAATGTTTTAAGGTATTCGTCCATTATGGTGCCTACAATTAAAATACCAGCAACTTTTCTGCTCTCTATACTAGAAGGCACTTGAAAATTATCTTTATTCATAAAGTTGACCAGCACATCATAATTGTTTTTCTTAGCTTCATTTTCAATGCCTAAAATCACCTTTGTGTAAAAGTACGTATCGCGAAAATTTCTCTCTTCAATCAAAATACATATGTTTTTTAAATGGTTCTTCACCATAAACGACGGATTTTCTTCAAAATAACCCATTTCGTCCGCCGTTTTTATCACGAGGTTTCTAGTATCTTCGCTAACTCCTACCTTGTCGTTTAAAGCCAAAGATACTGCATTTATCGATATGTTCAGCTTTTTTGCTATGTCTTTCATAGTGACTTTTTTTCTCTTAGTTGCTGCCAAATTTAAACACCCCAGTGCAACTGTTTTCCACATTTAATTATATTATTGTCTTATTTAAATATCAAGTGATTTTTACTTGAAACATCTGAGATTTTACTTGAATTTGCTTAACGTATAGGTAGTGTGGTATGGTGCAACTATTACAACAATAGGGTGTGTAACAGATGGTGCAACCAGTACAAATACAATTAGCCAGGTTTAACTTATGTAGTTCTCGGTTTATAGATATGAATTACTTATATAGCAATAAAAAAAGATTCCATTTATTATGGAACCTCTGGTTTTAAATAGAGCGGATGACGGGATTCGAACCCGCGATCCTCGGCTTGGGAAGCCGATGCTCTACCACTGAGCCACATCCGCGTAGACCTTGCCAGGAGTAAAGGGGGGGTGGGTATAAGGTCAAGGCCTCGACCTATTAGTACTTACCAGCTTAAAGCA